>DQIO01000297.1 GCA_020793555.1 Methanosarcinaceae archaeon
TGGTTTGTAGTGCAAAGTGTTTGATATTTGATAAACATCAAATCTGTGTAAATCCTTGTAAATCCGTGTCTGAAAAATAACTGGATTTTGGAACTGTGCCGTAAAGAACTATAAAACATTTTAAAATTATAATTAAGACGTTCGTAGTATTGATTTTGGTTACCACCCACCACAAGGCCGGGCGGAGCAGACTTAGACGGGCACACGGGCAGAGTTAAGGCAAGAGATTTCTTTATGTTTCTTCATATATGAGGCAATGGCATTTCAATCGAAATGCCAGTGGCTCAACTAACTCAATGTTGATGAGATCAATAATTTTTATTGCTAAAAAGCCACAGCTACGCGTATCCTGTTTTCATGACAATATAATAAAAAAAAAGAAAAAAGTAGGCAAAATGCCTACTTTAAATTTTGTGTTTATTTTGCTGGGATGATAAGTGATCTCTCACCAGCTGGCACGAACTCTCTTATTGCACCTCTACCGAATTCTCTCCTAGGCTGAGAGAAGTCGAATGGCAACAAACTGTCTGCGAAGCAGAGTTTGATAAGTGGGTTCACTGCGAATGCATCTCCACGAGTGGAGTGTGCTGCTGATGCGATACCGCCATATCCACCCTGGTGACCTACGTTCATAGCGTAGTTAGGGTAGTTTGCACCACGTAGTTCAAGAGGCTCTCCTTCGTCTGACTGGTAGGAGAATACGTTGGTTGCACCACACTGGTCCTGCAAATCGAAACCGAAGAAACCGAGACGGCCGTGTGCTTCCTTGTGGACGTACATTGAAAGGTACCATCCGGAAAGACCTGCGTTTCCGTTTCCGGTTGCAAGAGCTGTTGAAACACCTGCTGCTGCTGCAAGCATAGTTGCTCTCTGGGATCCACCGAAGTGGTCTTCGAGTACAGTTGGGTATTTCTCGTAGTTCTCCAATCCGTAGATTGTGGATTCGGTTGCAATGTCCTTTACAGTCTCTATGGTTGCTGGAGCTTTTTCTCCACCAAGGTCTGCTGCACCATTGTACTTGTCGTTGATGTAGTCTACATCGTAGTAGGTGTTCTCATCAAGAACGTTGTTGGTGTACGCTGCTGTTGCATACTGAGTGAAACCGACACCACCAGACATGTATGATCCTAACCAAATCTGGTCGTAGAGCATACATCCTGCACCGACTACCTCAAGGGAAACGTGTGCTGGGTCTTTCTTGTCTACACGGCTTGTCTGAATGATATCAGCCATGTGACCGAAGGACAATCCACCAGGTTCGTTTGGACCACGTGCACGGCGTGCTGGAAGCATTTCGGACATTGAAACAAGTCCTGCGTGCTTTGCACTGAATGCGAGATCTGCTACTGCTGCTTCACCGGCACACATGTTGTATGCTGCAATGAATGACATACCGACCTGCATTGCCATCCATCTGGATGTCTGTGCACCATCAGTTGTTCTGCTGACGATTGTTGGTATGTGTACAGCCTGCCATGTGGTCTTGCCAATGGATGCTTTAAGCTGTGCTGCCTGTTCTGCATCGAATTCCTTGTTGATGTTGACAACAAACTGGCTGTCAATCTCATCTGCAAGTTCATCGTCACCGGAGTAGACTTTGACGTAACAGTCATCTACAAGTCCTGGGTGAGTCTCAACCATGTGTTCCTGAACAACCGCTGCACCAGGCATTGCGTGGTTCACTACTTCAAGGTAGTGGTTGATTGTCTCAGGTGTTACTTCCTTACCAAGACGCTTCTCAAGTGTCTCGTGTGCGAGGTCAAGACCTACTACACAGGATCTCCTGATATCATCCCACATCTGCTGCATTGCTGCATTGTTGACGTAGTGAAGGTCGTCTGGCTCACAAACGATGTCGGTACCGGAGAGCATGTATGGTGTAAGTGCTCTCTGACCGAGAGGGATACCTGCACAGTGCATGTTAGGATTGTATGCTACAAGTCCTCTCTTCTTTGCGATTGCTGCACCGGCATCTCTCATCTCTATCTTTCTTGGACTCTGTTCGATACCAAGTCTGAGGTACTTTGCGGTCTTGCCTTCAATAGTACCGCCAGACTGCTTGTTTGTACCAAATTCTTCTGTGAATTTGATTTCCATTGCTCTTTTGAACATTACTTCTCTATCTGCCATTTATATCACCTCAGTTTTTTGGCTGGAATCCATACAGTGTTCTCAGTTCCCATACCTTCTGTGTCCATTCAATTACTTCCGGATCGGATCTGAATGAAACATTGTCTATACGGTAGAAGGTGGTTCTCTTTGCAGCCTCAGCTTCGGACATTGGTTTACCAAGGTCTACCTTTCTGTCGATTGGTACACCGACTTGGTCCTTGTCCTCAATGATGGTTCCGTTCTCAAGTCGGCGCCTGTCGAGCATATCGAACATGACACCGTCTTCCTGAAGACGGAGTGAGTGACCGTGGACAGTACATCCTCTAAGACCGGACAATCCCGGGCAGGACATCTCTGTCTCAAGTTGTACTTTTGCTACTTCTTCCATATCTCTTTCACGAGCTTCAACGACCTGACGACCGGAAAGTGTACCTGGGTCGACACCTCTTGCGTTGATTGCTGCGTGGTAAGATCTGAAGTATGGTGTTGATGGTGCGTTGTACATTGAATCAGCGAACTGAACGTATCGTACACGGTCACCTGCTTTTGCACCTGGTGTTGCTTCAACAATTTCTCTTATTGAGCATGCTGGTTCACCCATCTCAGCGAGTGGTGGGTGTGTGCTTGGGTAATCACTACCTGGTGCACGGTGTCCGAGAACTGCAGTTAAATCATCATCAGAGATTTCTCGCAGTTTCTCAATGTCCCCAGCCATGTGCTTTCTTCTGTTAGCTGCAACGGATGTTGCACCTGGGTAATATTGTGGTTTATATGCCATTTTAACACTCCTTAGTTATTTTGCATCGGTTTCATTATGGATCTAACATCTTTCACGAGTTCGTTCAACTTGCCTCTTGGACATGTTTCACCACGCGTGATTCCTGTAACTATATCCATAATTGTACCTTTGGTTTGAATATCTTCATTTTTTGGTTTTACCAATCTTGTTTTGATCCCGCCTTTTGCGAAATCTTCGAAGTCTGCCGGAATTTGGCAAACAACTATCGCAGGGATCTCGACTTGTTCCAGAATTGATCTTGCTTTCTTTACTACATGATCACGTATGTTTCCAAGATGAATAACAGCCAGTTTGTGCCTTGAGATCTGTGCGACCTCTTCTGGTGCGATCCCAAAGGAACCGGACCCCATATTGGAATCAGGAATTCCCGATCCTGTATTCAGCACCATCACACTAACCTGTATATTCTCTCGTCGCATCCCGTATGTGATCTCACACACAGGTTTTGTTATATGTCTTCTACCGGGACTCATCGCAACCGCGATCACATCAGGACGACCTGTCTCTGAGAGGGTTCCCCGCTGTGCGAGTCCGCCGCCCCTGCCAAGGCCCATTCCGTGTCTGCAATCTACAACTTGTGTTTCCCGATCAAACATATGTGATCACTCCTTAGAACCAATAATGCAAATCGGATTATTTGATTTCGGGTCTGACAAACCAAGCATTTCTACATTGGCATCAGGACCGTATTTCGCATAGTCAGATACAGTTAATCTGTTGTGGAAGTAAAGCCCTTCCTTGAATTCAAATTGGAATGGTAAAACTTTCTCGCATGTTATGCGAACCTCTTCCTTAACATCAGCATCAGCGACTTCAAGTCTTATTCGGCCAACACTTATTGAAAGTTCAAGTGCCGTATCGGCAATTACAATAACTTTCCTGCCTGCATGGCCTACATCTTCTCCGCTTCCAGGTCCTGCGGCTACCGTCATTGGTAATCGTGGTCCATGGATGATTGCTTTTGAAATACCATCTAATGTGCTCAACTCACTAAGGAGCATCTGCGCAGTTTCCGGATTAAGCAAACGCTTCGGACAAATTTCAACCTGAATTCGGTTGACTGTTTCTGAATCTGGATCTTTCATATAATAAAACCTTCAGATATTCTAGCCTTAAAGAGCTCCTGCAACTGCTGCAATTGGCTCTCTGAATTCTTTGATCGATCCAAACACGTCACCAACAAGGCCTGATGTCATCTCAGGTGTAAACATCTGAGTACCTGCATCAAGAGCAACTGCTGCTGAGATACATGGAATACCAAAACCTCTTGAGTGTCTTGTTACAACGTGGTTACCGTTAAATACACCAGGTCCACCGCCACCATAGATTGAGTGACTGAAGAATGAGAAACCTACTGCAACACCCTGTACCTTACCATAGTCACATCCTGTTAGACCTGTCTCTTTCTCAATGATATCATTGAAGTAGAGCAGTGTTGAGGATACGTGCTGAGGACTTCGTCCTGCACCACAGTTGACTAATGTTGCTGCAAGTGTACCTGCTGCTGTGTATGCGTTCCACAGTGGAACATCGTTTGCCTTGTAGAATTTGTATCCGGATGGTGCTGTCTTATCGACTGAAATTACACCGTCTTCGATTGCTCTTCCTACAATTGAGTGTACTACAGTACCGATTGTACCTGACTTACCGCTCTCTTTTACAGTTTCATACACAATGTTGTTTGCGTTGAAACCCTGTACTGCGAGACCGAGTAACTGGTGTCTCTCGAACATACCGATTGCATTACCCATCTCGAACTCACCTGTCTGTTCGTAGATTGAGGACAATGCTGCAGCATTCATTGCGGACTTCTTTGTAATCGCGGCAATGTGGTTAGCCATGATGTTTCTGAGGGAGAAACCAAGACCTTCATTCTGCTGAGGGATGTTTAAGATAGATGCAACGTTTCCGCCCATCAAGTCCATTGTCTGTGGATAACTTCCCCAGATTGATGCCTTGACGATTGGTGCGTCGAACATATCGGTATTGAACTGGTCAAGGAGCGCCTGTGTGGCTGCTGCTGCACCCGATGTGGTTGCCGATACATAATCTGCACCTGCGTTGATCCTTGCTGTTGGCACTTGAACGAGCAACTGCTTGCCGCCGTTAAGAGCCTTTACGTTTGTATCATCACCAGCGTCGACCTGTACAAGGCCTTTGACTGCTGAGGCAATTGCATCTGCATTTCCGACAACATCGTAGTCAAGTTCACGTCCAAGAATCTGACGTCCTTTACCACCCATTCTGCCGCTTGCAAGCGCACCCTGGATACCTGCCAGGTTGATTGCTACAGATCTTTTGGTATCTGTGATAATTCTTCCAATGGCTGCGTTTCTTGTTGGAGCAATGTCCATCAAGTCTACGCCGCTCTTTAACAGTTTTCCACTGTCGCTGTAGATGTCTATTTTATCAGACACGTATATCTTCCTCCTATTTTATTATTTAGGAATTTTTCATTTAAGAATCAATCATTGAGCAAGTGTGCTGCTACTCATCTAATTTCACTAAATAGAAAGTGCAACAATATGCAATTGTTCAGATTATTTATTCCTATCAGAATTCCTCGCATTTTCATCAAATCTGTAATTGTATTTAAACCTTTTGTGTCAGTCATGATAATCCATTACAATTGAAATATACAATTTGCAACCTTAGCACTATATAAATATATAATATCATGAATGGTTACACAGTCCATACAATTCACACGATTATCAATAAATTATAAGTAGAATTGCTATATATCGATTATCTGTATTTGTAAATATTGCTTTTTATACAGTCAATTTCATATTAATTATTTATTTTTCACATCTTGTTTGGTTCGCGCAATTGCTGCCCACCACAAAAGTTTAAGTAATACGTACATCAAGTACACACGATTGATATGGAAGTTGTTGCCGATATTGGAGGAAGCCCCGGAATTGACTGCCGTGGGTTTTGTAAGTACTGTTATTTCAAAAAAGTAACAGATATCCCTGCATTTGGATGTAAATACTGTTTTCCGTTCACAAAAGGATGTGATTACTGTACACGGGGCGTCAAGGAATCCTATTCCGGTTTTAAGCCGGTACAGAATGTAATGCAGGAGGTTGGCCAGACCATACATTTCAGTTCAAAAGAAGTAGACAAATTTACGATCAGCGGTGGCGGAGATATCAGTTGCTATCCACAACTTAAAGAATTGGTATCCTATCTATCATCTCAATTCGGTAAACCGATCCATCTCGGATACACCAGCGGCAAAGGTTTCACCAAGAGCGATGAAGCACAGTTCTTCATTGAAAACGGCGTAACAGAAGTATCATTTACAGTATTTGCAACAGACCCAAAACTTCGGGACAAATATATGCATGACCCTGAGCCTGAAGCGTCCCTTGATGTCCTTCGGGATTTTTGCGCACAATGTGAAGTATATGCCGCGATCGTACTCATACCAGGCGTCAACGACGGTGCAGTCCTTGAAAAGACACTCACCGATCTTGAAGAAATGGGTGCCACAGGTGCAATACTCATGCGTTTCGCAAACACGCGCGAGGAAGGATTGATACTCGGGAACGCACCCGTCATCGATGGTGTTGTATCCCATACCGTTGAAGAGTTTCAACAGATCGTGCGCGACAGTGCAGCACGCCACAGTTTCAGGATCACGGGTACGCCTCTTGAAGATCCATTGATCGGCTCGCCGTTTGCGATTCGAAATGATAATGAAGCACTCTCAAAGTTGCCGGAAGTAATAAAAGAAGCAACCATAATCACAAGCAGCACTGCCGCACCGCGCCTGACCGAGATATTCGAAAAACTCGGCGGCAGCGTGAATATAGTACCTGTGGACAAGGATGTGGGTTGTCTTATTACTATAGAAGATATAGAAGCACTTGACCTATCTAATATAAAGGATACTGTGATCATACCGGGCCGGGCATTTGTTCACGACCCCGAAGTAAAAGCAGTACTCTCGCGTGACGGCGTTGACAGGTTTATACGCAGAGGCGAGGACACCCTCACAGTTGACGGTGAGATGTCAATAGGCATGACAAAAGAAGCAGTACTGGAACTTGAGTTACAGAGATTTACAGATCTCATTCAACAGATCAATGCGCTCGGCCTGCCAATCACATAAAATCCTTCAGTCCCATCTGTTTTGACTTATCATTCTCAAAAAGTGATTTAATATCATAACCGACAAGTTCGATACGTTGTCTTGTGTAATCGGACACATCATAATCTTGTGCAACCCTTTGAGACACTTCAAGGTATTTCTTGACCGACCCCTCATGAACAGTAAGTATCACCCGTCCTCCACATTTTGGACAATTCCCCATCAGAGGAGGACGCCGGAATTTCTCTCCACACTTGACACAACGTGTGCTCTGCCGCGAGAACGCGCGCAGGTTTCCAATCATATCCGGCAAAAAGTGTGATGTCAAAACCCTCTCCGCAACGTCCCAGACATCAACAGCACGTATCTTCTCCCCAAGGGCAAGTTGCGCATCCATCTTCTCGACCATACCGCCAAGTGTCTTGTAAGCACTGTTTATCGGACCTGCTGCAATATCCGATGTATCGTGTGTGAACATGAAACCATCATACTGCCCCATAGTACCAAGTCGTTCACTCACAAGATCCATGATCTTTTCAAGATCCTTTGGATTGGTGTACTTCAACGTGGCTTCATAAAATTCAAGAGGATAACGCGCGCATACATCTATATTATGTGCTTCCTTGTCAACTTCACTAGGGTCGATGCGTGTTGTAAGCACAAGCGGTGCATCCATCTGCCCACCGCGCTTATCAGGCAAAAATTCGCGCGAGAAATTGAGCATACCATCCATAAGCAGCAGCACGCAATCCTCATCCCCATCACAGTTACGCCTCTTTGCCGCATGGAAGAACGGATGAGCATAACCGACCGATGCACCCGTAAAACCTACAATTCGCCCGAGCACACCTGCTGAAGTATGTGGCGCAAGCCCCATGACCATCACGCCAACAATGTCATCGATCGATTCGGCATTGTAATATGGATCAAGTTTGTAATACTTGACAAGCAGGTCATCTATATATTGCGTAATCCTGAGCAGGTAATCTGCGCAGTCGTAGGATATGACAAGATCCTGAACTTTGAGGCATACCACCTGAGTATCGGTTGTGAGCGGTTCACCGTGGATGTCTTCGCTGTATCCAATATCAATGAGTTGTTGTGCCGTAACACCGATCTCATCAGGGCGTATGTGAGTTAGCGGAATATCTGACATGTCGTAACGAACAGTCCCGTCTTTGAATGTAAACAGGTCGTGTTTTGCCCGCAAAACTCCCTTTTCAAGAGGTTCGGGTGTCCTGTGTCTGGACATGAGTTTTTTTACACCTTTGAACGAATCTATGACGGTGTCCCGCTCGCCCACCTTTTCAAAGGCTTTATCGTAAATGGATTTGAAATCGATCTTTTGTATCCGAACTGATGTAGTCTTGCGTCCGCATTTTGGGCAGATATCTTTGTTCATTGAAACACCGCATCGCTGGCAGAATAGTTTGGGAACCGTGAATTCTCCGCAATCGCATCTGGATTCGTGTGTTTCCTCCCTGCATGCAGGACATATCCGTGTCCCGATCTCAACGCGTATCTCTCCAACCTTACTGTTCATTTTGGATGTGAAATTTGCGGCGGCTTCCAGTTTCCTGGTATTGCCCCCTGTTTCTCCTATCGGGAACAGGGCATGTGGTGCAGGCGACATTTTTCGTTTATCTGACTTTTCAGGTCGCCCCATTCTTGCACCGATACGTATAGGTGCACGCGCGCGAACAGTCATGTTGCTCAAACGATTTATTGCATCCAGTGTGTTGGCATCGTCAAGTTCATCCCATGTATGCACAAGGGCTGTGTCGAGACCAAGACACCTTATAAGTGGAAGGGGTTCATTGACCTGTATTTTTCCATCCCTTACTTTGTGGAGAACAAGTATGTTTTCGAGTATGGTCTTTATTTCCTGTTCAACTGCCTTTTTGTATGGCAGTTCCAACACTGAGTTGTCAGAATTGAGTGAACCGTGTTCCGATACGAACCCGGCGAGTTGTTTGTATTCTTCGATCGTGATGTCATGCCACAAGTATGTGAATTTAGGGTGCAGTGGAATATTATGAGTGTCTGAGATTTCAAGTGCAACCTCTTGAGTCGGGTCTTTTAGCGATTCTTCATCGATGTTTGCACCGCTCGCAACCTTTTCATATTCCTGTATCCACCATTCAAAACAATAGGGGGATGGGACTAGTGGATGATTGTTCTCAAGAAAGTCCCCGTAGTTGATAAGGATCTCACCTATATCTATTATATGTACAACCTGTGAATGCAGGGCGTATGCTTCGTCCACGTCATCGATGCGGACTACGTCCCCTGACCTGAGCCTGACGGTGGGTCCTTCTATGGAATCCACAGGAGCCATGCCTGCCGCTTTTCCCGGGCGTTCGACTTTCAGTTGAGTCCCTGCAGCTATGAAGTCGTCCATGGTGATCATGCCGGCAGGGCTTATTCCTGCTGCTGCGAATGAGGTATTGCGCGACCTGCCGTAACGCAATCGGAAACCTCCCGGGCGCGAGGGGTGTGAGAATACGGGGCGGCCTGCGATGAGGTCACGGAGGTATTTGTCTTTTGGTTTTATGCCTATGCTGTCGTCTTCGTCATCCCCGCTTTTTGCACCTGCTAGGAATGTGTCGAGCCAGTCCCATCCATCCATTTTGAGTTTCTTCACGTGTTTTTGGATCTTGGGCGCTTTTAACGCAAGCCCTTCTGCTAGTACGAGTGCCATTCCTCCGCGCACTCTGTTAGTTGGGATCCGTTCAAGGTCGCGATGTCCTTCCACTTCTGCCTGTTCGGTTGGCTCGCCGTCCATACAGACCGGGCAGTTTTCCACGATCAATCTAATCTCGTCTTCGGATGGCATGTACTGGAGATTTGCAACCCTGCGATATACTCCGATCTCTTCGATATAGCGTTCAACCTCTTCCTTTCGTGGTTTGTACCTGTCGATCCCGACTCCTTGTCGCACGTAGTCCCCGACAAGTACGGACAGCGCCTGCGCCGTGCCTCCGGCACTGCGGATTGGACCTGCATAGAAGATGCTGATGTATTCTGTTCCGTCGTCGTTGTTCGAGATCTTGACGCTTTCAATACCTTCAATGGGCGCGGCAACCACACCTTCGGTGAGCATTGCAACGGCTACCCTGATCGCTCCTTCAATGGCTTCCTGTTTTGATTTAAACGACCCGACCACGCCCTGCGCAACATCTCTCCCGATGGCAAGCGCGGCTTCCTCACGCGACATGGTCTCTTCGAGTATCCTGATACGCTCTGCTGTACCTTTTACGCCGATAAGGTTCTCGACCCTGTCTGCAAGGTCTTTGGCAAGTGGAATTTCAACAAAAGGTTTAGGGTCCCGACCGCGCGAGCGTGCTTCGTTTGCGATGTCAATTTCGCGCTTGAGTTTGGACTCAAGGTCGTTGAAATATTGCTGCATTGAGTCGCTTGCTACTAGTTCACCCATGAGAGGATAGTCCTTTTTTTCTGTATATCCGGTGCAGCCGGATATACTCCAAGTAAATGCGAGCGTTAGCGAGTATTTTCTTGAGGGTTGTAATTAGGGGGTTTGGGATTATATATGTGGTGGTTTTTGCAATACTTGCGAATAAACTACATTCTATTATAATGGGATCGGATGAGATTCCATAGATTCATTTAATCTCTTCAAAATTAGAACCAAGTACATTCCTTCCTAAAAGGGATGTTTTAGCGACTTCATCCATGATAATTTTCAATAGTGCCCTCAATTCTTTTGTGCCATCTGGTAAAATGCTTAATTTCCCTTTTTTATCAATTTCGTAATTTATTCCCATGGATGAAAAAGCTTTTTTTATGTCGTTATCCGTACTTGAAGTTAAATCATTTTTTAAACAATTAATAGATTCCTCTAATCGCTCAAAATTAGCAATAGAGTAACATTTCCTTTTTAACGGTAAAGTTGCTTCAGCCTTGCTCCAGTCGATGAAATTTACAGTTTTAGAGATAATAGAATAAGCTTTATCATATTGGTGATGATATCCATATAAATCTTCAAATTTTTCCCTTTTTTGAATAAATATAAATGAATCTTCTAATAATTCACCTGTTTTTGATTTGCTTATAAAAATCGCGATTTCAAAATTACTATTTAGAATTATATCCTTTTTGTTATCAATAAATTTAATTTTCTGAGTGTTATTAAATGATTTCGATAGAAAAAATTTGTTTTTTTTGCCTATATAATTCGGTGTTATAGACTTTAATAATATTATTTTTTTTTCAGGATCTTCGTTCAAGTTAAGTTCTATAAGCAAAAAAACATTTTTGAACTTGTTGAATTTCAAGAAATCGATGACATTGTACTTAGCACAATTAGAATGTGTAATATCGTCAGTCTTTTGCAAGTCATAAGCATCCATCATTTTGTATATAAACCGACTATCTCCATCCCCCTCACTTAGATCTTTGACAGTGATTTCTCCATGGACAAATTTCTTGATATTTGTAGAAAAGTCGTTAATTATTTTTATAATTTCATCAAAATCATCATCGGAACTTATGCTTAAACTTACACTACATTTTTCATCAGGATTTTTTATATCTTCTCCGTAAATAGATAAATATGGTTGAATCGCTGGTGAAATAACATAAGCATCCAATTCCTGAACGATTCTTTCAATTTTTTCTTTTCCCATTTGCAAATCTCCTTATAATAAAAATATTCTCATCTATCTTATTAACGATTGAAGTTGAAGATATTAATTTAAAATCAAAATTTCCTTCAGTCAGTAAAATGCCTTCCAATTCAATGTTTGGGTATTTTTCATGACAATAATTGATTTTGTTTATAGAATATCCAAACATAACTAAAACGGGGTTTATCACCGTTAAATTCGAATTTGTGTACAAAATTGCCACGAAAATTATAATGACGAGCATTGTAGAAAAATCGACCCAATCATTAGTTGAAATTGAAGACGAAAAGTCTCCAATTAAAGGAAAAACAAATGTTATTAAATATGAAACAATTTCTTGATTTCCATTTGAAACGGATTTAATTGAAATTTTAGTTTTTTCTTTAAAAGAACCATACGCATAACTTCGCTTGAAAACGATGATTGAAAAAATTGAAACCAAAATTATAACTGAATATAATATAATCTGCAAAATCACTGGTGCACTTGGTGTATTTTGGTCTAAATTTAAATAATCATCTAATTTCCGAATTAAAAGAATAATAAATAAAAGTAAGTAGGATGACAAAAATAAAAATATCTTCCCCATCTTTTTCATAAGCTATGAACATTTTGATGTTTTTTATACATTTCGGTTTTAATTTGAAGTGTAGTAACTATGGTGTTTGAGATTATATAGGTGGTGTTTTTTTAGATACTTTAGAAATTAATTTATGGACGGGTCTTATTTAATATTAAAGTTCGCTCTAAAATTGAATGCCTGCGCACAAATTATACAAATTTATAAATGATCGAGATTTATGATTTTTCACAATGAGAAACGATAAGAATTGAAATATAAAATAATATCATATGGAGATGGCATAAGTGAACATTAACGAGACCTTACTGAATAAAATATCTCACCATTCATCTGAATATGGCTTCCAAAATTATGACCTGCAAGATTTTATCGAAACTGAACCTTTTTATAAGAAACAAAAAAACGCAATTAATCTAATTCAATATATTATGGCGAAACATGGAAAAGATAAATTTCGTAGACATTTTGCTAATCTGGCACAATTTGAATGTGGCATTCGTAACTTAAAACCAACACATCGTGATCATGTTGTGCATGCTATGTTTAGTTTCATTCTAGGAATTGCCATAAATGAAAATTATTTAAAATCATCGGATAATTGTGTTGATCCATTTCAATGGAAACTTGCGAGTTTGTTCCACGATATTGGTTATCCCATACAAGTTGCAAGTCGTTTGTTAAAGCCATTTACAGGAGAAACAAATGAAATTGGAAAAACATTCAAGTCGCATAATAAAAATGTGAATTTTAAAATTATCCCAGAGGGGTTTGAAAATTTAACAAATAGTAAAAACAGTTTTGATTTAATCCAAAAACGTCTTGATGAATGGGGAATTCAGATTGATGCCAAAAAGGAATACAATCGCATGATTGATTCAGGCGACATTGACCATGGCATAATAAGCTCATTAGCAGTTCTAAATGTAATTGATTTGATGTATCAAGAATACAATCCTGAAAGAATATATGGGGATGTAAGAGAAAACGGATTTAACTTTAACCAAGAGAATTTCGACAATGATATCATTTCATCTTGTTCAGCAATTTACATTCATAATCTTTCGGCTGAATGTTTTAAAAATAGAATTTATCGTTCAAAGGCGCCTCTTGCCTTTCTTTTAAGACTATCTGATTGCTTGCAAGAATGGGACAGACCATCAGATGAAAATATATCTGGTTTTTCTTCAAATCATTTCGATATTGAATTTGATGGCAATGACTTAATTTTTCGCATTGATATCCCTGATAATGATGTTAAAGATCAAATCATAGAAAAAATTAAAAATGAGATATCATGTCTGGACTGTTCAGATGTGAAGATAAATCCCCTCCCAAATCCGATATGATTAAAACCAAGTCGAGTCAAATAGATTTACTATAATACCAACTAAAAAGTGAATATATCAACAGCAGTCCAATATTATTGAGGTAGATATATGAGGCGAAAAGAAGCACTGAAACTTTTGCGGGAGCATAAACAGGAGTTCGAAGAACGATATGGAATCACAAAACTGGGTATTTTTGGCTCGGTAGCAAGAGATGAAGCTGTTGATAGTAGCGATGTTGATGTAGTCGTTGAAATGGCACCCGATATGTTTGCAAGGGCAAACCTCAAGGAAGAACTTGAAACAATTCTCGGAGCAAAGGTCGATGTGGTACGGTATTGGAGACGTATGAAACATCATATTGAAAAGCGCATTGATAGAGAGACGCACTATGTATGATGCAGGGTTGCTTGTGAAAAAGGTTGAACAGATCAATGAGGCGTTTTCGACCGATATATATGTATATATTTCATAATGTTTGGAATCTGCCGCCTGCGGCGGGGTTTCTGCGCGGGGTCTGGTAATATGGGCTGTGCATTGGCATTTTATCACTCACTTTCCAGAGGTATATTTTGAGAACAAATCTTTTTCCTAAACATTGAATAATGTCGAATGATTGTGGTTTTCTAAATTATAAAACAAATGATTAGGAAAGTGAGTTATCGAAACCAGCTAAACAAAAACAAAAACAAAAACAAAATAAGTATAAGTCTAAGTCTAAGTATAATTTTGCTAAATGAAAGTAACGGAAAAGATACGGAGGACGTAAAATGAGTGACGAGATCAAGATTGGGATTATAATATGTGACCGCTACAGCGGGTGTGCCGGAGGCAAATGTCTAAGAGCACTAAACAACAGGGAGGGTGCATTCAGCATTTATAAAGATAAAGATGTAAAATTGGTTGGATATACTGCATGTGGTGGTTGCCCTGGTGGAAATATCGAATATGCTCCAGAGGAAATGAAGAAGAACGGAGTGGATGTAATACACCTCGCCACAGGACTTGTTGTTGGATATCCGCCATGCTCTCGCATAACCCGCTTTCAAGACTTTATCCGGGAAAAGTATGGGCTTGACGTTGTGGTCGGGACACATCCAATCCCCCAGAACTACTATGAGACACACACAGCACTTAGAACATGGGAATCTCCGAAATGGAAGGAGATAATTCAACCGACACTTGCGGATGAAGAGACCCGTTTGTTGTACGATTAACATCAGAGTGATGGAATGATGGGGTGCCCGATGCCGTTAGTGCAACTGTTATATGGAACAGGCGTATGCGCTCATTGGTTTATATTTTCCCAACATCCTCTGCTGTACGCGTTACAATAAGGTGGGGTTCTGTTTTACACAGTGCTGTCAGCGCACCGACTTAGGAACACCCACAGGGAAATTATACGTACATGCGGGTGCCGATGCTAAAAATAAAGTCACAGCAATTGACCTAAACTAAAGAAAATGTAGCATCAGTTTCCGCCGTAGGCGGCGAATTCCACTGGTGCCAAATCTATAACCCCAAATCCAACAATGCAATTCTTATATCTGCAAATATGACGCTGCTTAAAAACCGTTTTGTATTTTGCATTCATGGTGTAGGAACGTGCTGCGCTCTTGCGCGGTCGCGTCGCTTTTTTGCATCTGTCTTACCCCCTTCAGTCTCGCGACATTAGAGGATTGACTAAACACTAGTGTCACGTCAACTTTAAAATGTCGGGTTATGAAGGGCATAGATCATATGGCATAATTATC
>DQIO01000296.1 GCA_020793555.1 Methanosarcinaceae archaeon
CATTTTATCACTCACTTTCCAGAGGTATATTTTGAGAACAAATCTTTTTCCTAAACATTGGATAATGTTGATTGATTGTTGTTTTCCAAAATATAAAACAAATGATTCGGAAAGTGAGTTATCGAAACCAGCTATCAAATACGATTTTTATTCCATCTTCATTGAAATAACTAGATTTTTGAACTGTATTGATATATTGTATCAGGGAGACAATCGTTTCCTGTCCCTCGGGAACAATACAACATCACGTATGTTATCAGTCCCGAGCATTGTCATCACAAGCCGCTCGCACCCGATTCCCCAGCCAGAATGTGGGGGCATACCGTATTTGAAAGCCCTGAGGTAGAAATCAAAACCATCCGAGTCCAGTCCTTTGGATTCGATCCGGGCCTTTAAAGCATCATGCTCATGGAGTCGCTGTGCACCTGATGAAAGTTCCATTGTGCGGTGCATCATGTCGAATGACTTACTGATCTCGGGCCTATCCTCATATGACATTGCGTAGAATGGCTTGACCTCACTTGGCCAGTCGATGATAAAGTAATGTGATTCTCCGGTCTCATTGAAAACATGTTCACCAATGAGATGCTCAGATGCAGTTCCAAGGTCATCGCCCCATGCCAATTCTTCCTCGCTGTTAGGATCGGCATTCACTATATCGATAGCTTCCTGATATGTCAGTCTTAAGAACGGTGTCTTTGGAACAGATAATTCGACTTCCAGATCCTCAAGCATGTGTCCTGCATTTTTCTTGACATGTGAATATACGAACGCAACCATGTTCTCAAGTATCTCCATTACATCAAAGTGATCCATGAAACTTGCTTCAATATCGATCGAGGTCGCTTCATTAAGGTGACGACGTGTGTCATGTTCCTCAGCCCTGAAGATTGGTCCGATCTCAAACACCTTGTCAAGTCCGCCTGACATCAATATCTGCTTGAAAAGCTGGGGACTCTGGTTTAGGAATGCTTCCCTGTCAAAGTATGTGATCGGGAAAAGTGATGTTCCGCCTTCTGTTGCTGTTGCAACCACTTTTGGAGTGGAACTCTCGATGAACCCCTCTTGTGTGAGGAAGTCACGTACTGCTTTTTGTACTTCATGCCTGATCTTAAAGACTGCCTGTGTACCTGGGCGGCGAAGGTCGATAAATCTTGAATCAAGACGTGTGTCCAGTTCTGCATCAACCTTTCCGGTCGTGTCCATTGGAAGAGGCGAATCTGCCACATTTAGTACATCAATCGTATCAGGAATGATCTCATAACCATTTGGTGCCTGATTTGATTCTTTTACAGAGCCTGTTACGGAAACCACGGATTCGCGTACAAGTTTTCTTGCGCTGTTGAACAGTTCCCTGTCGATCTTCTTTTTAACAAGTGTGACCTGTGCACGGCCTTCGCGGTCCCGCAAGACCACAAAGCATATTCCACCAAGGTCTCGTACTTCATGGACCCACCCTGCGATAGTGACATTGTCCTCTCCTATCGTATCAAGGTCGATCTGTTTTGTGTAATGTGTCCTAAGTTTTGCTAATGACATATATTCACCTATTAGATTGTGATTATTGATAATAATATTGATGATGATATTGATGATGATATTGAATAACGGTTCAATAGTGATTACTTCATTATTAATCTACTTATTTATGGTCTTAGAAGATGTAACTAATGGAAGAAGAGACGCTAAAATTGAACCTGCAAATGCCAGCAAGATATCTTTAATACTTATACTACCACTAAAAAACATGTATAGAGACATGACATCAAATGGTTTCATATTTTGCCCGACCCCAACATCCATGTAGAAATACAAAATAATGAATCCTATATATAGCGTAATCAATCCAAAAATGCCATAAATGACTATTGTGGAAATTGGTGAACTATTTTTTAATGTTGAGCCAAATTTAATGCCTAATATCTCCAATATAGCAATTCCCAGACAGCCTATAAATCCAGCCAACAATATAAAAATCGATCTGTATTCACCATAGTTCAACAATGCATACCCTAATACTCCTCCACCTAAAATGGTATTAAAAACTGCAAAATGAAGCAAGTATTTCAAATTTAGTAGAGAACTCATCAGACTAGAATAATATTTTTAGAATTTAAGTATATCGAACAAAAACGCGAGAAAATCCTCACTATCGACAGGCACACAAATGTCAAGCATCACAAGATAAAGGCTTCAAAGGAGCGTGATCTGCAAAAGTATGTTGTTACAAAAATATTCGAGAACAGGGATCGGTTGCCGGAAAAATCACTTGACGATAAAAAGAAACAACTGATCTCCTGCAAAATTATGGAGCCAATTGAATCACTTGATGAAGATTCTTTTGTTGTGCGTGAGAAGATGTCCACTATTGAGAAGACCAAACAGGTAATAACCGATAGAGGAAGCCAATATTAAGCAAATACATTTTACGAATTAGTATAACACAGTGTAGTGCCATGAAAGTTTGGATACACAACATTATCTTCAGACACAAGAGAATGCTTTTTGGCTGAGATTTTCAGATGGATGTAAGTTGAACATACTCTTCAAACGCATGGAGGCAGAATTGTGAGAAAATATAATAAGTGGGGATGACTATATAAAGTCAAAACATTCGGGACTACACAATCTTTAATCAAAACCACAACCTTAAATACGAAATAACACCTTTTGAGGCTAACAATTTATTGTCAGTATATAGAAAAATTATCAGTAATAATACATCACACTCCGTGGAGGAAATCTGGTGGCAGATCAAAAATTTGTATACTTTTTTGGAAACAGTGAAACTGAAGGTAAAAACAGCATGAAGAACCTGCTTGGGGGAAAAGGTGCAAATCTTGCTGAAATGGCTAGTATGGGAATTCCAGTACCATCTGGATTTACGATAACAACCGAAGTGTGCGTTCTATATCTTGAAAATGAACAATACCCCGATGGTTTGATGGGACAGATAGATGAAGCAATTGGCAAACTTGAAAAGATAAATGATAAGACATTTGGAGATTCCGAAAATCCCCTACTTTTATCAGTGCGTTCAGGTGCACGTGTATCCATGCCCGGGATGATGGATACTGTCTTGAATTTAGGGCTGAATGATAAATCCGTATTGGGACTTGTCCGCAAGAGCAACAATGAAAGATTTGCCTATGATAGTTACCGAAGGTTCCTCACAATGTTTGGAGATGTTGTTCTTGACATCAAATATGAGAAATTCGAATCAATAATTGATGAAGTTAAAAAAGAGAAAGGTGTCAAACTTGATACCGAACTTGATGTTGATGCACTAAAAAAACTGGTTAAAAAGTTCAAGGTTTTGATCAAGAAAAGAACAGGTGAAGATTTCCCACAGGATCCACGAAAACAACTTCAAATGTCCATTGATGCTGTTTTCGGTTCATGGAACAATCAGCGTGCCAATACATACAGGCGTCTTAATAACATCCCGGGTGACTGGGGAACTGCTGTGAATGTCCAGACCATGGTTTACGGAAACATGGGTGAAACATCAGGTACAGGTGTAGCATTTACCAGAGACCCTGCCACAGGTGAAAAACGCTTCTTTGGCGAATATCTTATTAATGCACAGGGAGAGGACGTTGTAGCCGGTATCAGGACACCACAACCAATTGAAACCCTGAAAGACAAAATGCCAGAAAATTATGAGAAACTTGTTCAGATATACCAAAAACTTGAGGAACATTTCAAAGATATGCAGGATATCGAATTCACCATCGAGGATGGTATACTTTTCATGCTCCAGACACGAAACGGAAAGCGAACTGCGGCTGCCGCAGTTAAGATAGCAGTTGATATGGTGGATGAAAAACTAATCGATAAGAACACTGCACTTTTACGGATCGAGCCTGAACAGATCGACCAATTATTACATCCAATGATGGATCCTGACGCTGAACTGGAAGTTATCGCAAGCGGATTGCCCGCCTCACCTGGCGCGGCTGTAGGTAAAGTCGTGTTTACCGCAGAACACGCCGAAGAGATGGCAAAAGAAAGTGTGAAAACAATACTTGTCCGTACCGAAACGTCCCCTGAGGATATCGGCGGCATGAATGCGGCAGAAGGTATACTTACAGTTCGCGGAGGAATGACCTCACATGCAGCAGTTGTTGCAAGAGGAATGGGAAAACCATGTGTAGCCGGATGCGGTGAGATTACAATTAACATGAAAAAGGGCATCATTTCAGTTGATGGATACACTATCAACGAAGGTGACTACCTGACTCTTGACGGTACTACCGGAAATGTCATACTGGGTGAAGTTGAACTTATAACAGCCGGTGTTAACGACGACCTAAAGATTATACTCGAATGGGCAGATGAGGTTCGTACACTTGGTGTAAGAACAAATGCAGATACACCTAACGATGCATCAGTAGCACGCAATTTCGGGGCAGAAGGTATTGGACTTTGCAGGACTGAGCACATGTTCTTTGGAGATGACAGGATTCCTGCTGTCCGTGAAATGATTATGGCAGAGGATGAAATTTCAAGAAAAGAAGCACTGTTGAAACTCCTGCCAATGCAAAAAAGCGATTTCTTAGGGATATTCCGTGCAATGGAAGGATACCCTGTGACAATCAGACTTCTCGACCCACCATTGCATGAGTTCCTTCCAAATCATGAAGAACTTACCAATAAACTAAGGGAACTCAAATCTGCCGACGGAAGTCGAAAAGAGATCGAGCAGGTAAAGAAATTGATCGCACGTGTGGAAGCATTACATGAAATCAACCCGATGCTCGGACATAGAGGATGTCGTCTCGGAATCACATATCCGGAAATCTATGAGATGCAGGTTGAAGCTATCATTGAAGCTGCATGTGAACTTAAGTCAGAGGGCATGAATATTGTCCCTGAAATAATGATACCTCTTGTAGGTCATGTTGAAGAACTTAAGACCACAAGGAAAAATGCAATACGTGTGGCTGAATCTGTGATCGAGAAAAGAAATGTGGATATGGAATACCTTGTCGGTACAATGATCGAACTTCCAAGAGCTGCAATTACTGCTGACAAAATAGCAGAAGAAGCTGAATTCTTCTCATTTGGCACAAATGACCTGACTCAGACAACTTTCGGATTCAGTCGAGATGATGCAGGCAAATTCCTGCCATTTTATGTAGAACACGGAATACTTGACAATGACCCATTCGCAGTGCTTGACCAGGAAGGAGTAGGTCAGCTTGTTAAGATAGGAATAGAGAAAGGACGATCCACACGCAAGAATCTCAAGATCGGAATTTGCGGCGAACACGGTGGCGATCCACAATCGATCAAGTTCGGACACAAGATCGGACTCAACTATGTAAGTTGCTCCCCATACCGTGTACCAATCGCAAGACTGGCTGCAGCACAAGCTGTTTTGGAGAAAGAAGAATAAACAGTTCAAACAAAATAGACAAAATTAACAATAAGGACTGGCGGTGCCTCATAAAATCCAGCCGCCATATCTAAATCTAAACCTATTTACTTTTGTATTTGTATAGCTGTGGTAAGAGAACTGCGTAAATGAGAGTGTCCGATCTGAAACAGAAGCTAAAATCAATACAACCGCCGCAGGCGGCGCATTTCCATACCACTAACGCGAACGGCATGGGCGTTTCCGCTGCATTTCAACTTATAAAATAAATGTGGTACAATACAGCATAGCGTTTTTACATATCAATGTTATTAAAAATGTACAAATTTCATCACTTTTCCGACAGTCTCATATATGTTATGTAACGCAGGTTTATTCGACCGATATATATGTATATATTTCATAATGTTTGGAATCCGCCGCCTGCGGCGGGGTTGCTGCGCGGGGTCTAGCAATATGAGCTGTGCATCGACATTTTGACGAAACCATCTAAACAAATACCTATTTTTTACCCTTTTTAATACTCGTTTTTTTCTTTGACATCAGGACTATATCCTAGCACATTTCGAACCAGCAGTACAAACATGATTAGCAAAATTATCAGAAGAGTAAACAATAGCAAAGTAATCTCATTGCTAATAGGAACTTCAAATATCAGATACACAAGCGTAACAAGAACAAAAATTTCCAATGCTGCAATCTGTGATTTATTGAACTTAAGCATAATATGCAATAATCATTATGGGATAAGAGTTTTACCCCATGATAATCTATATTTATTATATTTTAAAATCTGATCAAAATAATCGCTCTATCATATAATCAGCGATTGCCAAAAGTATATCTTTTGCCTCGGAATCTTCCAGAATATCCAGTTTTGTCTTACCCTTCTGTATATATGACATCGCAAGATCAGTTGCATAATCGATCGAACCGGAATCTTCCAGAATTTTGACCGCCTCATCGATCTGTGAAGTCGTAGCACTGCCGCTTCCGAATATATCAAGATCAACACCATGATTCAGTGCATGGATCGCAATAATAGTCTTCTTGCCTTCCATAATATCACTGCCACGCACCTTTCCAAGAACATCCTCTAAGGTTATCAGGTCAAGCACATCATCATAAATCTGGAAACCAATACCGACCAAACGTCCATACTCGTATAATGCCTCTGCAGCCTCATCTGATGCACCGCCAAGCAATGCACCGATCTCTGCGGATGCTGCGTAAAGGACAGATGTCTTCTTCCCGACCATCTCAAGGTATTCATTTTCACTAACATCATCACGGCTTTCAAAATCAATATCCATCCACTGCCCTTCACATATTTCGATACACGCTCGGGACAAAAGTTCAATGGATTTAACAATACGCACAGGATCAGTCTTGATGCACGAAATAATCTCAAAAGACTTTGAGTATAACGTATCACCTGCAAGAATTGCACCCGCCTTACTCCATTTTACATGAACTGCAGGCATGCCACGACGAATGTCATCCTTATCCATGATGTCATCATGAATCAATGTGAAATTATGAACAAGTTCCACAGCAACGGCTGCTGACAATACAGCATCAATATCTGAACCTACAGCCTCAGCCGCAAGGATCACAGTAACAGGACGCAGGCGTTTGCCGCCGGCATCAAGCAAATACCGTGAAGCCTTGTAGAGTTCTTCAGGCTGGGTGATGGGGAGCAACTCCCCTATAGCCTTATCAACATGCACACTTCGCTTTTTAATTTCATCAATTACATTCATGTTAGATCACGATCGGATTGGTATATACTTTAGATTAAATTTATATATTATTCTTCTATATATAACTCTTCTCCATTCCGTAGCAGATGTAAAGTGTCGCCCAGCTCATATCCAGCATCTTCTGCCATCTCAATGTATGAAGCGTGCATCGAAATAAATCCATGAGCAGGAATCACATGCTCAGGATTGACCAACCTCAAAAGTTCCCAATGGTCTTCACGATATGCATGACCGGATACATGTACATTGTCATAGATCCTTGCACCGCGCATTCGAAGTTTAGTCTCCAGAGCATAGCGGTTTGCCTGCGTCATCGGAGTTGGGATAACATTTGCAGAGAAAATGACACGGTCACCGGACTCTATCTCATATGCAGTCTCACCTTTTGCGATCCTGCCAAGTATTGCACCGGGCTCACCCTGATGACCTGTTACAATGGGCAGGTATTTTTCCTTACCTTCATTCATGATCTTTTTGAATGCCCTATCGATCTCATTTCGTTTTCCATAAATTTCGATGTTTTTGGGTAATTTAATATATCCAAGTTTACTGGCAGTCACCACATATTTGTCCATTGAACGTCCCATCAGAACAGGAATACGTCCCATCTCTTCTGCTGCCTGAATGATCGAATTGATACGTGCGATGTGTGATGCAAAAGTGGTGATGATCATACCAACATCAGATTCTTCTGTGCCAAGTAATACATCACGAACCATATCATGTGCAATTTTCTCGGATGGTGTCTTGCCTGCACGACCTGCATTAGTACTTTCCGTGATCATAGCAATCACACCTTCCTGACCAAGTTCCCTCAGACGATCAAAGTCCGGTGCCTCACCAATTGTGGGTGTCCGGTCAAGTTTAAAATCACATGCATAAAGAATCGCGCCTGCCGGTGTGTGTATCGCGGCAAAGATCGAATCAACGATGCTGTGCTGTACCCTGATAAATTCAATCGATACATCTTCTGTGACCTGATAGATCCCGCCTGCGTTCAGCGTGATGATCTTATTCTTGGCACTAAATTTGCGCTCAGATGCGATCTGCTGTTTTATAAGAGCAGCGGTATAAGGAGTACCAAGGATCGGGGCATCATACCTGTGCGCCAACTTTGGTATTGCACCAATGTGGTCAAGGTGTCCATGTGTACATACGATCGCACGCACGGTTCCATCGATCTGTTTCATTATGGTATCATTAGGGATCGCTCCCATTTCGATCAATTCAAGAGAATGCATCTTGTCAATCTCAACGTCATCATGGATCTGTACACGGTCTAACCTGAGACCCATATCAAGGATAATAATATCCTCATCAACTCTTATAGCAGTCATATTGCGGCCCATTTCGTTATATCCGCCAACTGCAATTATTCCTATTTCTGTCATTAATTAACCTCTTAATAAATTTCTAATTCTAACTGTGCTTTCAATTCCAATTCCAATTCCAATTCAAAATCTAATCTTAGTTCTAATTCCTACTTTTTTCTTACTTGTTTTCGGTTCAATCCTTTGAACATATGACTGTGAATTTTGTGATTTACTTTTAATGAACTCTGAACTCATACAACGTTTGAACGTACAGCAAGATCCTTTACATTAAACCCTCGCTGTGTCAGGTATTCAAGTGTCCATCCTGTTACAACAGCCGGAGTTGTTCGCAATTTGTCAATATTGCCGCATCCGCAAAGGAACATTGTTACTTTCAATTCATTTAACATACTCGTCAAGACGTTGACGACTTCATCTTTGCCATTCATTGCAGGTCCAACAAACGGCAGTGCCGCACTTGCAACATCCGCCCCGACAGCAATCGACTTTGCAACGTCAAGACCTGTCCTGATACCACCGGTACCAATGACCGGAAGTGACCTGCTGCATTCAACGATGCTTGCTACGGTAGGAATTCCAAAGTCCCAGAACAATTCACCAAGAAGTTGCGATAAGATGTCATTGCGAGCATTTGCCCGGTAAACCTCAACACCTGACCAGCTTGTACCACCGACACCGCCAACATCAATTGCAGACACACCGGCCTTTTTCAAAAGCAGGGCATCCTCATTTGATATTCCAGCACCTGTTTCTTTAACGATAACAGGTATTTTCATAGAACATATCTCTTTAATTGCATCAATTATATCTGATGCATCCCGATCTCCTTCCGGCTGGACAGCCTCCTGAAGGAAATTCAGGTGCACTGCCATTGCATCGGCATCGATCATCTCTACCATTTTTTCAATGCTTTCAATGCCATATTCCCTGATCTGTGCAGCACCTACATTACCATAAATAAATGCGTTTGGTGCTTCGTCACGAACCACCCTGAATGAATCTTCCTGTTTCGAGTCCTCAATTGCCGCCCTCTGACTTCCTACACCCATCCCGATACCGACCTCATTGGCTGCCTTTGCAAGTGATGCATTTATGCCCACAGTGTCTGGATGTCCTCCCGTAATGGATGCGATCATAAAAGGTGCATTTAGACGTTTTCCCAAAAAATCAACAGATAGGTCTATTGCATCCATACTGACTTCAGGCATTGCACGATGTACTAGAATTACATCATCAAACCCCGCACTAACCTTCCGGGACTCCACCGGACTTGTTGCGCATAGATTCAGATGCTCAATCTTTCTTTGAGATGTGGTCATGATCGATCCTCTTTAATGTGATTATTCATTATTCAAATTCTAACTATGATTCTAACTATGATTCTATACTAATATTTGTCATTTTGTTATTGCAGTCCCAATGTTCTCGCCGCCTAAAAACCTTGACACATTACCGGACTTTCCTGCGTTGAATATGTACGAAGTGATACTTGATGTTTCGCAAAGTTTTAACAGTTCACCAACCTTTCCAAGCATCCCACCGGTAACATCAGTGCTCTCTGATCCACCGATATGTTTTTTGATCTTCTTGAAATTTGAAGGTGAGATCGTTGGAATTGTGGTATCTTTGTCATCAAGCACACCGTCTTTAGCACTTCCGATGCCAATCCTTGCACCACCAAGTTGCACTGCAAGGTAAGGAACTATCTGGTCGCCCGATAGGACGGATGTCCCGAGTTTTGTATCCATCACTACATCACCGTGCAACACTGGCACAAAACCATTGTCAAGCATGAGATTAATATTATCAAGGAACATCTGTGTGATCCTTCCATCCCTGGATACAGTGCTGCCCATTGGGTGTACCCCAACAGCATCCACTCCTGCATTCTTCAGGGATTCCACGAAAATACGATTGAGCGCTTTCACGGATCCATGTGTGATAAGCGCACCTTTAGCATCAAACTTTTCGGTAAGTGCGTACTTCTTTGCCTGAGGATGTCCGAATGAACCCGCACCGTGAACAATTATCAACCTGCCATGATGTTTGGATATCTCGCCTGTGATCCGCTCGATCTCATCATAATTTGCAGCGCCATCATCTGCGTCCTTATCTGTGATGATGCTGCCACCGATCTTTAAAATTGTTAAATCTGCGATACTATCCGATGTGTTCATGAATTCGACTCCATTATGACACCATATTCTGTTGCTTTTGTGATGATCGAACTTCCGCCTGCTGCATCAATTGCACCGGCAACAGCCTCTGTTTTGGCTTTATCTATCAGTGCTACCATGCAGCCACCGCCACCGGCACCTGTGATCTTCGCGCCGAATGCTCCACTGTTGCGTGCTGCGTAAACGAGTGATGATAATTCAATACTGCCAACACCAACAGAATCAAGCAATCCGTGGTTGATATTCATCAAATTTCCTACTGATGCGTAATCACTGTTGTTCACCAATTCTTCGCCAATTTCAGACATACTGCCTATTGTCGAGAGAACAGGACCTATGATCTGTGGATATTTTTCCCGTAGTTTTGCGACATTTGCAACAAGTTCTTTTGTAGATGAGAACACGTTCGTGTTACCGATCACAATCCCGCAATCGATATTTTTCAGTTTCTTTCGCTGTGGTATCATAACCATACCGCCCATTGTGCTGACATAAGTATCAGTGGGACTTGCAGCGCCCTGAACCTGGATCTCTACCTCATGCCCGAGTTTTGCGATATCTTCAAGGGTCAGATTGCAATCAAACATCCGGTTCAATGCCGCAATGGTTGCAACCGTTACAGCAGCCGATGAGCCTACACCGGAACCTACAGGAATATCTGAATCTATCTTGATGCTGACACCTTCGATCGATGCGAACTCCCTAATGAGCTCGATAACTGTCGAGACATAAGGATGGATATCAAGATCAATGCCTGTCTTACCAAGAACCGACTCTATACTGATACTTACAGATTCGTCAAGTTCAACCTGCACACGGGTCCGAAGGTCAACTGCGCAGCATATGGCATTTTCACCATAGACTACCGCATGTTCACCGAACAGGTATATCTTCCCGGGTGCAGAACACGTTATCATTGATCATTACTCCTTTGTGAATTCTTGTTACGACAAGATGCTATGCACTGCATGATCAAGCATCATTCCACAATTATTGCTGCATACCCGACAACAGCAGACATGTCTCCTGTCACATCACCACTTGTTGCATACATGAGAAGAGACGCTTCCTTTGCTCCAAGAGCACCTGCTGCATTAAGCATTGCTGCGATCGGACCGTAGCCACATGCGGAAATATTCTTCTCAGCACGTCGTCTGTAAAATTCAGGAACGTCCATATCGAGTATCGCTTCTATGAGATGTCGGTCTACATCACGTGCAATATCGGCAGGCTGATAGTGAGTAAAATCACTTGATGCAATAATTACTACTTTTTTGCCGCTTTCCGTGATTACTCGGGCAATCTCATTACCTACTTCAACTGCGGTTTCTTCATCCTGCAATCCCATACATATTGGCAATATCTTGAAATCGTTTCCGAAACGATACTGCAAAAACGGCAACTGGACTTCAATGGAATGCTCAAAATTGTGAGCAAGTTCATCAAAATCTACAATACTGCCTGCAAGTGATCTTGCAAGTTCAACATCCACCTCAACTTCCCCAAGCGGCGTTAACCACGTGTCCTGTGATGCCGACACCAAAGATCCCAAACCTGTGTGGTTTGGTCCCAGTATTATGTAAGTGTCTGCCTTTGGAAGTACTGCGTATGCTTGTGCTGCTACCGAACCCGAATAAGGATATCCGGCATGCGGTACTACAGCACCAATCACATTACGCTGTGATATGTCAATACCACTAAAACACCTGTTGACCTCTTTTTTAAGGGCTTTTGGGTTTAGCGGATAGAATTGTCCTGCAACTGTTGGTTGTCTCATACTACTAATCACCCCATAATATGTAGGAGTCCTGTAATATATGTGATGTGCTACCTACAATCACTGTGAAAATATTACAGGGTTACAATTATAATTATAGTTATAGTTATTAAAATAACTATAATTATAATTGAGATTTAACTATACAGTAATATAATCTTAAAATCCAGGCTCAAAGTCTGTGACTTCATAGTTGAACGGAATATCGTTCGACTTTGCAACACCTCTTGCAAGTAACCAATATACGAGAGACAGTGCCTTTCTACCTTTGTTGTTTGTAGGAATTACCAAATCAACTTTAGATGTCATATTATTGGTATCACAAAGTCCTACCACAGGAACACCTATGTTCACAGACTCTTTGATTACCTGTGCATCACCTGTTGGATCAGTCACGACAATTACATCCGGTTCATAAAATCCTTCAAGACTTGGATTTGTAAGTGTACCCGGAATGAATCTTCCAACCATAGCTCTTGCACCGATCGCTTTTGCGAACATTTTTGCAGGATACTGGCCATACTGTCGTGCAGACACTACAAGGATCTTTGCTGGATCGTATTTGGAAAGGAAATCTGCAGCAAGCTTAATACGCTCATCTGTTGACTGGATGTCAAGAACATATAGGCCATCTGTTCGAACCCGATATACAAATCTCATCATATTCTGTGTTTTTTGCTGTGTACCGATATGGATTCCTGCAGCCAGGTATTCATCAATTGGGACAAGTGATGTGGATTCTTTTACTTCAGCATTGACATCCACATTTTCCACACTCTCTTCTACATTTTCTTCTACACTCTCTTCTACAACTTCTTCTACATTTTCTTCTACACTCTCTTCTACATTTTCCTCTACAACTTCATCTGTAATCACCATAAATTCACCTCAATTATTTATAATTTCTTTTGACCGTAATAGGAATTACATCCTGATCAAGTTCTTCCATTGCAAGGTGTAATGAATCGGTGGATTCATCATCAATCAAAACGGGTGCACCCATTGAGATCTGAAGTGATCTTGCACCAACAATTCTTGCACGCTCATATCTGGTATAAACTTGTTTGCTCAATTAATCACCTTAAATTTAAATTTAAATTTAAATTATAATTTCCGTTAACAGAACTGTATATAAAAACGAATAAGGCTTATCAATATGATCCTTACGGATCAATTATGCCCATATACTGCAATTGTTATTTTAAATATGATATTCAAATATTTTATTCGGAATCCCTCCGAAATGTGGTCGTCATTCTATTCATAATATATGTATGTTGTAAGTCACGTAATTTATTAAATGAAATACCAGTATTCCTGTCAATAAACAAGAATGGGGCCGCTGAGATTTGAACTCAGGTACCGGCGTTATTCGCATTGGATGATGTGTCATCCGATGTCCCGAACGCCGAAGGATGGTCCAGGCTACCCTACGGTCCCTTTACTGGTATGGTGCTACTACATCAACCAATTCTACATGACCAAGGAATATTCTCCTGCAACAATATCTTGAAATATCTAAATCATCAAGTACTGTTGCCGATTCTTCTCCCTCACTGGTACGTTTCTTGTACTCTTCCCAACTATTGGAAATTACTTTACCACAGCTGAAACACCGAACTGGAAACATATTTTAATATCCTACCTGTAAGATTTCTGGAATCTTGCACGTGCACCGGGTCCGCCGAATTTCTTTGTTTCCTTTTGTCTGGAATCGTTGACAATTAAGTTTCGGTCGTATGCTGCAAAGGCATCACGAATCTCGGTATCATTGGTCCAGTCAACAATTCCTCTTGCAATTGCAGTCCTTACTGCATTTGCCTGACCTATGATTCCGCCTCCGCTGACCTTTACATTAATATCTATACCGGAGACGACATTTTCTCCTGCCAGCATAAGCGGCTCAAGTATCTTGAGTTTCGCAAATTCCGGGTCGTATATCTCGATCGGTTTTTTATTTATCCGTGTCCTGCCTGTGCCTTTTGTGATAGTTGCACGGGCAATTGCGGTCTTATTCTTACCTGATGAATTGATAATTTTGGTAGCCATGGATTATCCTCCTTAGAACTTTGCACCTAAGTATGTGCTTATATCCCCGAGTCTGACGTACTTGTTGGAACTTAATCGGTTCATGTTTGCATTTTCAACCGTAATAAGTTCTGCATTTTTGAGATCTGATGGAATACCCACATGGATCTTTAGTCGTGCCATTGCTTCCTTTCCCCGTAATCGTTTGTATGGAAGCATACCCCGTACAGTTCTCTTTAGGATCCTGTCTGGTCTTTTTGGGAAGTAAGGACCAAATTCACGTGTACCCATTTCCCTTATTTCTGTGTATTCTTCAAATGTAGAAACCTTTGATCCGGAAACCACTGCTTTTTCTGCATTTACAATCCCGATCTCTTCTCCTGCCAGCAAACGTTTTGCAACCGTGCTCGCAAGCCGTCCCATTATGAGTCCATTTGCATCAATAACCGTCATTTTAAACACCTATTGTAAAATCCTTATTCCAGACCCACTCGGAATTTCATCGAGTATCTGTTCGATGGTCAGGCATTTGCCTCCGACATCGGTTATCTTTTCTGCTGCCACACCACTAAATCCGAGTGCTACAACAGTTACTGCATGACCAAGTGCTCCTGCACCAAG
>DQIO01000331.1 GCA_020793555.1 Methanosarcinaceae archaeon
GTTTGTTGCCCTTATCATGGCACTTGTTGCAACCGTTGTTGAAACCGTGGTCGGTAAGATTGATGATAACCTTGCGATCCCTGTATTTGCAGGATTTGTCGGGCAAGGTGTGTTAATCATCATGTCATTTGTGTAGTTAATTTTTCCTACACAGGACGTATTTTATACACAAAACCCTGCACACGGGATTTGGGTAAGGGTTGATAACCACCTCAGCATTCAAAGCAAGAAATATTTTTGTTTAAGTATATGAAAACCCTGTACAATTTAGTACAGGGACAGTTATTGCATGATATATGTGTTTGTGCATCATCTATATGTAAAATTGTGAGCATGGGGCCTAACACAAAACTATTTTTTTGAAGGAATGTATTTATTGGTGTTTATGATTGCTATAACCACAGAAAAGATTGTTGAAATTCATGATTATATAATTGAAAAATTGGGGGGAGTAGGTGGTATTCTAAATTCAGGAACTATTGATTTCTTAGTATTTGAACTTGACAAGGGAGACGATAATTTTGAAAAAGCGGCTATTGTTTTGAATGGAATAATAACAAGACACCCTTTTATGGATGGACATAAAAGAACTGCATTTCAAGTTGCCGATATTATTCTAAGAGACGAAGGTTATCATATACATACGGACAAAATTAAAATAGAAAATTCTTGCTTAAAATTGCAAAATATGAGTGCGAGATTGACGATATCAATAAATGGTTAAAAAAAAGATGTATACGACTCAAAAAGAGTCGACAATTACAATTGAGCCAAACGTACCATTAATTCATGATTATGATGCATACTTTCTTCAAGATGCATTATTTCAGATTCGGTAAGTGCAGTAAAAATATAATCTTCTTCTGTCTTCTTCTGTTTTTCATTTGAAATTTCCATAGACTTACCTCCAAGAATATTTTAAACATTATTTGTATATAATATAACTTTTATACATTGTGTATAATATGTATATTAGGTATACCATGTATATATGTATCTATACAAACTTTTCTATATGTTCGTTTCATGCACCCTCCGTTGATGTCTCGGAATTCTATTCCTAGGTAGTCACGAATTGTAATTGCATATCTCAATAACTCTATTTTAAAAATCATAATATATCCCGACTTTACACCCAGATCCCTTACTTTTTACACCGGATGTACTTTACACAACCCCATCACAACCACAAACTATCTTTAATTTTAAAACTTATTGCAGGCAATGATCGATAATGTAATCAGGATATTCAAAGATATTGGTAGCAAGGAATTCAGGATACTTACTATCATAGAGCTTGGGATGAAAAACTATGAATGGGTGCCTATGGAAGAATTGCAAAAATTCACAAAATTCCCATACGGAAAACTTGAGCATAAGATACGTCTGCTCATGAAGAATAATCTAGTCATAGGGACACACCTGCCATATGTGGGTTACCAAATATATTTCGATGGTTATGATGCGCTCGCATTGAACACATTAGTAAAACGAGGCACAATCAGCGCGATCGGGGATGAGATCGGGGTTGGTAAAGAATCGGTTGTTCACGAGGCTATAAAGGAACCTGAACTTGCCATTGGTGAGCCAACACCTGTTATAATAAAGTTTCACAGGGAAGGGAGAACAAGTTTTACACAGGTAAAACGAGTTCGTGAGCACCTATCCGACAAGGAACATTTCTCATGGATATATGCTGCCCGCCTTTCGGCAAAACGTGAATATGACCTGCTTGTTTCACTTTATCCAAAAGTATCAGTGCCAAAACCGATCGACCATAACAGGCATGCTATTGTAATGGCAATTGCAAAAGGCAGTTTGCTTTCCAAAACCAGATTACTTCAACCTGAATGGTTCCTTGATGAGATAATTTCACAGATCGTGAAGGCATATTCACTTGGGGTGATACATGCTGATCTGAGCGAGTATAATATCTTCGTATATGAATGTGGTGTGGAGTTTATTGACTGGCCCCAGTATGTGGATCTCTATCATCCAAATGCGGATGAGTTGCTCAAAAGGGATGTCTCGAATGTGCTTGCTTTTTTCAAAAGGAAGTATGGCATTGAAAGGGATGTTGATGAAGTTGTTGCGGGCATCAAGCACGATACACCGATTGTGGGGTAAATTTCTGCACAGGAAAAACGCATGGCACAAAAAGAACAGCAGCTCAAGCTCCTTGTTCAAGAATACAAGAGCGAGCGACGTCGTGGACTGGTTAGACCTGCAATTGTTTACAAGTGCTGCTAAAGGGGGTTGACAGCCTATCGCCTGTCAAAGAATGGATTCTTTCCACTGACATTCAATGGTATTCCGCAAACCACGTCTGCATCGATGAGCTTTGAGATTCGAGCTGCAGTTCCGACTGAGTACATAATCCTGTTGTCGATGCACAGGTCTTTTGCTTTTGCTACTGCTGAGCCCAGCGCGATACCAAGATCGATCGACTTAAAAACACAATTGGGACCGCGATAATCAGATTCGATCCTTTCCTGCTGCAGCATTTCACCGCATGTTTCAAATCCGCACGCAGAACAGTTCAATCCTGCAGCACCCAGTGCTTTCACACCAATAAGGATAACAGCGTCTGCATTTCTAATATTCTGTGCATCTCTTTTGAAGAATGCAAAACCATCACCTTTTTTGCTGGCAATTGTTTCCATTGTGGTTGCAAGCAGTTCGATCTCGTCATTTTCAACAAGCCCTGTGACGATATTGTCCTCACCTTTGGTTTTTGGAGCGGTTCGTGCGGCTACGAGGATCGTTTTTGCATGTATATCGATTATATCGGATTCCGGATTTAATTTCATAGCCTTTATTTAGACTTGTTTTGGCTTTAAGGATTTTGGGTGATAGCTTGAATGTGTCAATCAATAAACTTATATTCATAAATATGTATTTATATAGTAAATATATTTGAAAACGAATTTTGAAAAATGGGATATGGACCAATTATGAAAGAGAAAATTGCATTTGAATTATCCAGAATGGGAAAGCTTGGAATAACGCTTGCACTTGCATCTAGTAATGACTATAATGAAGCGAATCTTGAATTGATAAGGTATCTTGTTAATGAAAAGCATGAACCGGGTGTGTACATTACACTAAACAAACCCTACTCAACAATGGAGGAGATATTGAAAGAACATGAAATTGATCCTCGTATGATCATTTTTGTTGATGCAATCACAATACCAAGTGGTGGAACCATTTCAAATTCTCCGAATTGTCTCTACTTGAGTGATCTGATGAACCTGACCGACATGGCATTTATTATTGATGAAGCCATAGCAGCCCTTCCTTCTGAAAAGAAGTTTCTGTTCATTGATTCTATGTCAACACTCCTGCTGTATAATAACAGTGGCAACGTTGTAAAATTTATTAATTTCCTGAGTGGAAAGATCCGACGCTGGAAGCTGGATGGCGTTTTCCTCTCACTTGAGACAGAGACCGACAAGGAATTTTTGTCACAATTATCTCTGTTTTGCGATAAAACAATTAAATTGGACTCCGTAAAAGTAAATGTGCCGGGTATTATATCTTAAACATCAAAGCTTTGATCTATATTTCATTGTAAGTCACAACAAGACCATCACAGGATAAACTCATCACCATTGGCAGGTGCATGCGCTTCCACACCAATTTCCTGTGTGATCCATTCCGCAAACATTTCCGTATTGTCACCGTGCATCACAAAGACATTTTCCGTACCCATATCGCAAAATTCCTTTACAATACCTTTTAGTTCCCTGTCACCGCAGTGAGCCGAGAAATCGTACTGCTCGATTTTTGTACGAAGCTGCTGGATGACACCGTCATTATCAATAACACCAGTATCAATAGCCATTCTGCCGTTTGTGCCCTCGACCTGATAGCCCGATAGCATGATCTTAGACTTTGGGTCATTATACAATTTGTTGATATAATGAAGTACAGGTCCACCGTTCAGCATTCCTGCTGTTGTGATGATAACCGAAGAATCCAGAGGCACAGATTCCCTTTTTCGACCTCTTACAATAGACGCATTCTTGTATGCTTTTTTAAGGTGCGTGTGATTTCGCAGATAATCGGGATGATGCATCATAAGTTTGTATGCCAGAGACCCCATTCCATCAACATAAGGGTGAATTCCATGCGCATCCAATAACATAAGTATCTCCTGCGTTCGACCGATCGCAAATGCAGGAATTATAACAGTTCCGCCGATGTCAAGCGTTTCATGAAGTGAATCCATAAATGCAGACTCAACTTCTTTTCTTGCAGGATGTTCTTCACCAAAATATGTACTTTCAATAACAAGTGTATCAGCGGTTGGAAAATCTCCTGCACCCGACACCAATCTGGTATTTGATGTACTGATGTCCCCCGTATAGAACAAGCTCTCACCGCTTTTTGATTCAACACGGATCGAAGCCGCCCCGGGAATATGACCTGCATCGTAGAACTCAACCTTGTAGCCTTGTGTTGTGAATTCAACACCCGTATCGACTGCCGTTGTACGCTGCACGAACTTGTGCAGGTCTTCGCTGTTGTATGGTGCATAAACACCATTTGCCTGTGCGATCTTGAGCGTATCCTTTGCAAGCATTTGAGCAAAATCGACAGTTGGAGGTGTCATATATATTTCAGGATCAAGGTCCATAATATTCGGGACTGCACCGCAATGGTCAAGGTGACCGTGTGAAATCAATACACTTTTTGGACGCATTCCGTTCAGTGGATAAAGCGGAGATTCCCCTGGTTTCATTCCATAGTCAATTAATATCTTTTCATCCAGAAGTAATGCTGAGCGTCCGACTTCCTGACATCCGCCTTTGAATTGAAGTTTCATGGTTACAATCTCCAAAATTAAAATTATGAATATAATTATAGTTTTAATTACAAAGCAGCATCCTGCCAGCCTTTGATCTTCTTAACAGTAATGCCGGTTTTCTTTGACAATTCGAACGCATCAGTTTCAACAAAATCATCAACTTTCTCAATGCCGGCATCAGCCAATTTTTGTGCCGTGACTTTACCGACACCTGCAATGTCAGTGATACTTTTTGGACGTGGTGTTTTTGGTCGTTTGGCTCTTTCGGCTTCCTGTGATGCCTGCCATTCAATGAAATTACAATTCGGGCATCCAAGGTTCCATGGACGTCTTCCCGGAGTTATGATGCGTATGTGGTAGAGTCCGTGTTCTTCACACAGTTTGTCAGTCACAATTACCTGTCCGCTCTTTGGAAGCGGAAGTGAGAAATTGCAATCGGGATAACCTTCACATCCAATAAAGCGTGAACCTCGTTTTGACCTGCGAACCATAAGTTGCGAGCCGCATTTTTGACAGGTGCCAACTACCTTATCTTCTCTCAGTCCGGTCCGGAGCGACTCAGAAATGTTCTCCTTGTTCTTTTCAAGGTCTTCAAAGACAGAATCAAGCATTTTCCTGGATTCCTGAACCACATCATCTTCCTTGATATTTCCCTCTGCGATCTTGTCCATATCTTCTTCGAGTTTGCTGGTCATATCATGTTTTGTGATAGTATTGGCATACTCTTCAAGTGCTTCAACAACCGCATATGCGGTTTTGGTTGGCTGGATCGGATTTCCGTGAACGTATGCCCGTGAATATAATTTGCCTATAATATCATGCCGGGTGGCTTTTGTACCAAGTCCGAGTTCCTCCATAATCCGTATTAGACGTCCCTGCCCATATCTTGAAGGTGGTTTTGTCTCTTTATCGACGATCTCGGTCTTATCAACAGTTAATTTATCTCCCTCTTGCAACACCGGCAAAAGCCTGTCTTCCGGTGCATTGTATGGATAATACCATCTCCATCCCGGAACTATCAGACGCGCACCACTGACTTTGAATTCTTCATCATTTATGTCAAATTTGACGCGCATGGTCTCCCATTCTGCCTGATCTGCAAATGTTGCAAAGAATCGCCTGACGATCAGCTCATAGACTTTCCATTCATCATCTTTGAGTTCGGATTTCTTTGCAAGTGAAGCAGGGAATATTGGAGGGTGGTCGGTCGTTTCTTTTTTACCGCGCGTAGGTATGAGTTCTGTCTTTTCCAGAAGTTTTTCTGCATACTCTTTAAATGCCCCTCCCACTTTGAACAGTTCAATATGTGTGCGCATGTCAACCGATTCAGGATATACGGTGTTATCGGTTCTTGGATATGAAATGAAACCACTGGTATAGAGGGATTCAGCAATTCTCATGGCATTTGCAGGAGAAAGACTGATCGAACTTGCAGCGGTGATAAATTCAGTTGTATTGAACGGCGTTGGAACTTTGTCGGTCTTTTTTGATTTCACAACACTTGATACGGTCGCATTTTTGGCATTACCGATTTTTGCCAGTACTGAATCGGCTTCATTTTTGTCCAGAAATCGTTTGGTCTTGTGCTGGGTAAGGAACGATTCTTTATCTTTATCTGAAAGTGTTGCAAAAATTTCCCAGTAAGGTTCCGGAATAAAAACATCCCTTTCTTTTTCTCTATCTACTATAAGAGCAAGGGTTGGTGATTGCACCCTGCCGACTGAGAGGAACATATTTCCAAGCCTTCCTGCTGAAATTGACACATATCGGGTAAGTGCAGCGCCCCATATCAGGTCAATGACCTGCCTCGAATGACCTGCATCTGCAAGATTAAAATCAACCGTTGTCGGATTTGAGAATGCGTCATTTATTGCTTTTGGAGTTATCGCACTGTAATGCACACGATCAAATGGAACATCGGGATTGATCTTTTTTATGATCTCCAGTGCCTCGGCACCGATGAGTTCTCCTTCCCGGTCGTAGTCAGTGGCAATAGTGATCTTTGTGGTATTCTTGCCAAGTTTTTTGAGTGCCGATACGATCTTTGCGTGTGTTGGTGTAGAAATGATCTCGGCATCGATGAGCAGTCTTGCATCAACTTTCTGCCAGTTGTTATATGTTTTTGGGAAATCGACACCAACGATATGCCCGCTAAGTCCCATAGAGATTGTTTTGTCAGCATCAGTGCCATATTCGTAGGTATCCACTCCGCTAACACGAACCTTTTTTGGTTTTGTCGGTGCAAGAATTGCTGCAATTCGCTTTGCAGCAATATGTTTTTCTGCGATTATGAGATGCATTTATTACTCCGGTTTTATGTTAAGTGATTAATATTTATTTGTGGTAAATATTTTTACAAGTTGAAAGTTGTAGTTCTTGAGGTTTCTTTTTGTAATAAAAGGTTTTGATTGACATTGGCTGTTCAATGGTCGCTTATATTTAATACTGATGGCGGGATATGCCGTCGGCGTCAAAAATTGTTGAACACATATTATTTTCTTTGTCATTATTCATTTCATCCAGAATATATTAAAAAATTTCATGTCGATGCTAAAAAAGTTTGTGAACCATTTTGGTATTGGTACATACGTTGGTATAATATACTAATAACAACAATAATAATAATTGGTGTGTAACATGGTAGGTTTTGGTATCGGTGAGGTTTCTATATTAGTTGTAGGGTTCATATTCGGGTATGTAAATCCTTATAGGATGAATAGTAAAGGTCTTCTAAAAACAGGTGCTTTCGGCGGCATTATTTTTTGTGTGGTACTCGGAATACTACATATATTCTTGCTTGACATCTCATTTGATTTTATTACATTTGACACGCTTGTCATTGCCGTAACTGTTATATTTGAAATAGGTACTTTTTCCGGATATTTTGTGTCAAAACATGTTAAAAAATGATTTTTTTTGGCTTGTTTTTCGATTATCATTTCGATGTTAACACGAACGATAACAATGTTTAAATATATTTGAAGTGGAATGTCTGTTAATAATTCAATTTGATGTTAGAACGGAGCGTGAAAATAATGTTAGATAGGAACCTGTATCTCATTAAGGAACATGCAAGAATTTTGAAACTTGTGGACAGGTATGATATATTTGACCCAAAAACAGGTGAGCAGATCGGTATTGTGAAGGATGAACCGTCCAGTTTTTTGAAGTACCTGCGGTTGATTACGAAGAAAAGAAATCTTCCAACTACTGTTAATGTGTATGAGAATGAAGATGCTGCGCCGTTGTTTTCAATACGCAAGCACATGCCGATAATTCGCTCTAAGGTGCAGGTCATTGATGGAAACGGCATGCCCGTTGGATATTTCAAGAGCAAGATATTGACTATCGGTGGCGGTTTCAATGTGTTTGATATGCAGGATAAAAAGATCGCGGACATAAAAGGCGACTGGAAGGGATGGAATTTCAAGTTCCTTGGCCCAAGCGGCGCTGAGATTGGCACGGTGACGAAAAAGTGGGCAGGCATCGGTAAGGAGTTGTTCACGACTGCGGATACTTATATTATATCGATCGATGAGACGAAATCCGACCACAAGACGAATATGATGTTGCTTGCAGCGGGGTTGGCGATTGATATTGTTTTTAAGGAGAAGTAATGGGAACTTACAATCTTGAAAGTGTATTAATTAACTAAACAAGGATACTTTGTGGTTTATATTGTTTATCATGCCAATCCATCTCCTCAATTTGCAGAATCACTGTTGATGCATAATTAATATACAATTGCACCCAATTGCACCCAATTGCACCTAATTGCCACGTGAGGGGATGAATTGATGACACCTAGCCTTGAAACTTGTAAAGGCGTGTGCGCATCAATTCCGTGACTAATACTAACTACGCCTTGTTGGTATATATTCATGAGCCAAGCGGGGTGAAAGTATTCGAACCTATCTGTATCTACATATTCTGTCATAATAATCTGTTAAAGATAAGGCTAAATATCATTATATCAACAATTAATCCATGAAAATTTCATTTCAGATTGGACAGATAATGGGGATACCGATCAAACTCCACATCACATTTTTACTGATATTGCCTGTGTTCGCGCTGATATTTGCAAGCAATCCGGCACCCTATGGGTTTAAAAATGTCGTAGATCTGTCTACAAGATATATTCTGTCATTTGCGACTACAATTTTGCTTTTTTCATCCATATTGCTCCATGAGATCGGCCATTCGTATTTCGCAAAGAAATACGGAGTCAAGATCGACAGCATCACACTAATGTTGTTCGGTGGTGTTGCATCAATGGAAGAGATCCCAAGGAATCCCGCGCAGGAAGCAAAAATGGCTATTGCAGGTCCGATGGTGAGTTTTACAATTGGTACTATGTGTCTGGTATTCGATGGTGTAATATCTGGTTTACAGCCATCTTTTTCTGATGGTAACATTTTCCACGTTATCTGGCTGCTAGGATACATAAACCTGGGCGTGGGTGTTTTCAACCTGCTTCCCGCATTCCCGATGGATGGAGGGCGAATACTTCGGGCATGGTATGCAACAAGCATGCCATATGTGGAGGCAACCCAAAGAGCAGCGTATATCGGAAAGATGTTCGCGTTCATGATGGGAATACTTGGCATACTTTCCAATGCATGGCTTATTCTGATAGCGTTCTTCATATACATAGGCGCATCCGAAGAAGCGCGCACAACTGCAGTGAATGTTATTCTAGAAAAGGTGCCGGTCCAAAAAGTAATGAGCAGTGATATCGTATCAGTTCAGCCATCAATGACAATTGATGAATTTTCAAAATTAATGTTTGAAAAAAAACATATGGGATATCCAGTCATTGAAGGCAACAACTTAAAAGGGATTGTTACCTTTACAGACGTGCATACTATACCTCAACAAGAGCGTGCAAACATGCTGGTGTCAGATGTAATGACAAAAGATGTGATCACCGTACCAATCGATGCCGATGCTTCTGAAGCATTGAAACTTATATCAACCCGAAATATTGGAAGGGTTTTAGTCACTGATAACAATTCAATTGTAGGCATTTTATCAAAAACCGATCTTGTGCGTGCGTTGCAGTTATTGAGCGAGTAGTGCAAAATGAATGAATATGATCGTGCTGACTATAGAATAAGCAAAAATATGGATGCAGATAACAAGATTACAGATTCACAGGAACAAACTCCTGAGTATAATCTCCATACTACCTCACAATCATGTTTTGTTGAAGGCATTCCTGTTTCTGAATCTGTACAACCGATGCAAACGCCGCCTTCCCACATTATCATAGTCGGAACCGCACACGTATCTGAGAAAAGTGTTGCTGAGGTTATTGAAACTATAGAGCGGGAACAGCCTGACATTGTTGCGATTGAACTATGCAAAGGAAGGTATGATGCGCTCAAAGGCAAGGCTGGAGTTTCAAAGATCCCTATCAAAGACTTGCTAAGTGAAGGCAAGGTTTATTTCTTTTTGGTTCACTGGCTGCTTGCATACGTGCAGAAAAAGATCGGCGATGATATGGGTGTCAAGCCCGGTGCCGAGATGATATCTGCAATCGATGCGGCAGAAAAATCCGGCGCGAGTATTGCACTTATCGACCGTGATATTCAGGTAACGCTCCAGCGGTTCTGGAGCAAGATGAAATTGATTGAAAAACTGCGCATGGGTGGAGCATTGCTTGGCGCAGCACTTGGGTTTGGCGGTGGCAAGGATATTGATATCGAAACCATCACAGATCAGGATATGGTTACAGTGCTCATAGAAGAACTGAGAGGCATCGCACCCACCGCAGCCGAGGTTCTGATCGACGAGCGGGATGCATACCTTGCAGGAAATCTAGTACGAGCGGCTGCCGGCGGCGGAAAGAAGATCGTTGCCGTTGTAGGAGCAGGGCACAGGTCAGGTATTGAGAAATTCCTCAAAGCCCCAGAGACGATTCCTGCACCACAAACCCTTATGGAAGTGCCAAAGAAACGCTTTGGAATCATGAAGTTTATCGGATTTGGAATTGTTGGGATTGCTCTCGCAACGTTTGCAATGCTGATCCTGTCAGGCACTCCGCTAAAACTTTTGCTGATCGCGTTTGGATGGTGGTTCATCATCAATGGCGTACTAAGTGCAGCAGGCGCTATTCTTGCACGCGGACACCCGTATTCCGTTCTGACCGCATTTTGTGTGGCATGGCTCACATCCTTAAATCCAATGATGGCAGCCGGCTGGTTTGCAGGACTTATGGAAGCAAAACAGAGAAACCCTACAACCGACGATTTCAAGATGCTGGTAGAAGTCGAAACCACAGGCGATATGATGAATAACAGTCTCTTCCGCGTGATACTGGTTGCCGCTTTTGCAAACATCGGGAGTATGATTGGTACATTCCTTGGTGTGTATGTAATGATACAGGTTGCAGGGATCGATCCGAGAGATGTTATTAGTGCAGGGTTTGCGGGGATTGGACTTTAGTTTTTTATGCATGGAGAATGCACCGCAGGCGATGCATTCCACTATTGCCAATAAAATATGTACTGACATTCATATTATTTTTATACCAGGTTTGGAAAGTATAATTTATTAAATCACAATTAAGTGTTACGTAGCATTTGCATTGATGATAAAAGCAGCTAAAATGCATCACAAAATTATAGATCACGCACGTTCTTTGATCACGCGTTTTGATTTTTTCAAAACGTCATCAACCTCTGTTTTTCCGACAGCATTTACAAATTTCTCAGCGCGACACTCATTGTTTTGATAGTGCGCCCGCATTCGTGACTGATACACCCTTATAGAACGCAAAAGATCGATCTTACGAAATTCCGGCCAAAACGGTGCACAAAAATATGCAGCACATTCATTGCCATTAGCCTGCCATGAAAGGAAATTTGACACCCTCATATCCCCGCCTGTACGAATTATCAGATCTACGTTAGGTACTGCAGCCCCTCCGGCAGGATAAAGATGATCCGATATCGTGGATTCTGTAATTTCATCAAGTTCCAGTTCACCTCTTTGTACCTTATTTGCAATCTCCTGCACAGCCTGCACAATATCCTGTCTTCCTCCGTATGCTATTGCAACATTTAGATGAAATCCATCATAATCACGAGTGGTGTGCTCTACCTTTTCAATAGATCTTTGAAGAGATAAAGATACTTTTGACGTGTCACCAATTACTCGAACCCTCATCCTGCGTGTATGAGTTCGTTCATCCTCACACATCTCATCGAATTTTAAGCCAATTAGGTCAAAAAGAGCTTCAGTTTCATCTTCAGAGCGGTTAAAGTTCTCGGTTGAAAAAGCATAGATAGTCAGATGCTCAACACCTGCTTCCCATGACCAATCTATCACTTTCTCTGTAGTGTCTGCTCCTTTTGCATGTCCAAACCGAGTAGCTCTTTTAATCCTACCTGCATATCTGCGATTGCCATCCATTATCACTGCAACATGCCTTGGAACTGTGCCATTTACTACTTCTTGCACCAATGAGCGCTCATACACTCTGTATAATATGCGCCATATGAACTTTAACATGAAATATTCCCACCTGATCAAGTATCATCCTAAATATTGTATGAAATAGTTAAAACCCAACTTTGACAGTTGTAATTAATGAGATTGTTTGTATCATCATTCTTGAAATCCCAAGAATTGCCAAGAAACTTTTGATCCATCTATATCATCATAAGCACAATGTTATATCAATATTATTACATTATTGATATAATTTGGCTACACTATTTTGCCATCATGTGCATTAGATTTGTTGTTCTGGAAAAAGTCTTTACTCATTTCGAGTATTGCATCTTCAAACATCATTAGTATAACAGGCACGTTCCTTGGTGTTTATGTGATGATGCAGAGGTAATCGCTATTTCTTATTCGGCGTTGCATTGTTTTTGATCTGGACTCGAATAATCACATTTATGCATTAAGCATATCAGCTAAACAAATCAAAATAATCAAAAAACCAAAAAAGAAAAAGAAAAGAGAACGACCTTACAAAAGGTCGTGTAAATTAAACTTATGTGGTCCAAGAGTTCCGCCGTAGTTTCCTGCGGTAATCGACTTCACACCAGGAATAGTCACTGCTGCCTTGATACCTGCTGCTGTTGCCTTTCCGACAGCATCAACGCTTATACCATTGATAACAAGCTCATACACTGCATTGACATCAGCAGGGATCTCGGTACCTTCAATCTGGTCCTTGATCGATGGACAGAATTTCTCATTCGCGGTTGCCTTTAAGAACTTGTACTTGTTCGCTCCGGGCTTAGATCCGCTTGAAACAATTCCACCTGGGAACGGTGTGATTGAGCCTTCAAGTTCCTGGATCGCTGCAACTGCAACTTCTGCTGCCGTAAGACCGCTCATCTGGCTGTCTGCGAGCATAAAGAAGTTACCGCCTGCCACACCATCAACTGCTCCAATTGAATTCTCAATCAGGAAATCGCCTTCCATCATAGGAATTCTGTGCATCTTTCTACCTGCAATCTCTGTCTCAGTCTCTGTGCCGTCTGCAAAGAACTTGAGTTTAAAACCCGTGTCAAACTGCTTCTCAGCATCTGGAAGACCATTGAACACAGCGGTTGTAGGTGCTGTTAAAACACACTGTCCCACACGCTCAAGTAACTGCTGTTCGAGTGACTTGTAGCCGAACGTGCATATCTGGATATACACACCAGGTCTGCCGTCAGGTGTCTCATCGCCACTTACGAACTTCTCAATACCAGCTTCTGCAGGACACATGATAACTGATGTACCAAATCCTGTTGCTTCCTGTGCAGCCACTTGTGCCCAGTGCTTTGTTGCTGCTGTGATCAATACCCGTGCCACTTTAATAGGGAACGCTTCTGCATATGTATCTTCTATCTCTACTCCATTAAGTTCCAAAAAAATCCCTTCTCCTGAACATTTTTATATGTATTACAGTACAGATACAACACAATTACAATACATATATCCTTCGAAATGTACCGACATCATCTTTCAATTATATCTGGGACATCCTCTGGTAAACATTATCAAAAAAGGAATACATCTCGCCCTCTGAATCCGTACCCTTATACATCCCAAGATCAAAAACAGCATCATTGACAACAACAGACAATGCCTCGACCCTTGACAATCTGGAAAGAGCCGCTGCGGATGAGGTCACTGCCATCTTTAACTGCTCCTTGATCGATGTATCGCATAATTCCATAATCGCTCCAACCGACATGGATGCACTTTCATCAAAACCGTTCTGTGATGCATACTTTCCCATATGCTCGATCGCTGTCACAACCCTTGAAACCTCAGTTTCGGAATGGTTGCGCACCACTGCGATTCCAATATCACGAAGCGCGCCAATAACTTCTTCAATACCTGAACTGCCGAGTGACTCACCAAGTTCCCGCATACCAGATATAACCTCCCACAAAGCCCTGGGCTTCTTCCCTTCCCTCTGTTCCTGAGATGACTTAAGCCCGATATCACGAAGTGCTGTCACAGCCTGTTTGGTTGATGTAAAAAGTTCATTTTCACCGGAAAGTTTTGCAATCTCCATAAGCGCACCTTTGACCTCAAGCAATGCTGCGTCATGGTAATTCGCAGCTGCAGCCGAACCTATGTTTTTGAGAATCGCGACCGCTTTTTCCACTGAATCAATCTGCTTTGAACCTGCCGATGCAAAAGCGATCTTGCCGCTTACTGCCGCTAACTTTTGCTGTGCTTTTTCATCATGTGCATGTTTCTTCAAAGCCTCAAAAATTGAATCTATTGTAATAAGGCACTCAACTGCCGCTGTTTCACTGCCGCTCGTCGAGGAAGTATATCCAATGTTGCCAATAGCATCGATAACCTCACCAAGTACGACACTTTCCTTTTCCCGCATAGCCAATACTCCGACCTGATACAAATGAGAATCAAGATGTTTAGCAATCGTCACCGTGCCTTTTGATCCTGTTATAACCTTTGTACCAAATCCTGAGATTGAGCGGATACCGATTTTAGCAGTTGCATGGTCGTGGTCACGAATAGCGCCCCTGATTATATCAACCGCAGGTTGTACAGGATCGATCGAATAAACACCAGCCGCGCTTTTTCGACAGGCTTCTGTCAGGTCGTATGCAGTCGTATCACTTGTAATATGTTCAAATCTCTGTGAGGTATGCTCCTTATACAATGAATCGGCTATCAAAAACCCGATCCCTCCAATGCCAAGTGCAGAGACTGTGATTATTGGAACAGTGTTTGCCTGATGCGTACCCAGAAGATTCCATGTTGATGCAGCAAGTGCAGTCGTGCCGACAATATATGAAAATACAGTCATAACCGTCTTGTTCTTTGTAGGCAGCCAGACGCACAGCACCCACACACCCGCAAATACAAGAGATATTGCCATGTTTATTTGTATGACTGCCACATCCGCGATATTCTCACCTGTCAATAGATTCGCCAATACCGCCATCTGAATAACAAAAGCACCGATCGCAAGATCTGCGCCTATGTTGGAAATTGGGAGTTTAAGACGGTTTTTAAGAAAAATGTCGGATAGAACAAACAAAGCAATGAAACCAATTATTATTGCGGCATCAATGATATCGGTTATTAGAATTTGCATATATAATTATTAGTGGGAATTTATTTTAAATTATGGATTGGAAGGATTATACACAATAATCTACAATTGAAAATACGGTGTGCCCTATATTCACAATTTTGCCCCACATATCTTGCAGAACTCCGCATCCACATCATGCCCTTCCGCACTACACTCATGACATACCCGGGTTATACTGCATGAACTGCCTGTTGACTCTACCTTTGAAGCGTAAGCTATTTCGGCAGTGATAATACCTGTCGGCACTGCTATGATTCCATATCCAATTATCATGATACACATAGCCAGCCCCTGTCCTACAGGTGTTTGTGGAACTACATTTCCATATCCAACGGTCGTAAGCGTGATCACAGCCCAATAGATACTTAGCGGGATGCTGGTAAATCCGTGCTCTGCCCCCTCGATCACATACATGGCAGAACCAAGTATGATCACCAGGTTCACAACAGCGAACAGGAACAATGTGATCTTTTGTCTACTGCTACTCAAAGCCCTTATCAACAGGTCTGCTTCACTGAGATACTGTACGAGTTTGAGAATACGGAATATACGAAGCAGCCTCAAAACCCTTATAACTATAAAGTACTGACTTCCGGGCATGAACAGGCTGAGATAGGTTGGTATGATCGCCATAAAGTCAACGATCCCAAAGAAACTGGTGGCGTACCTGACCGGGCGCTCGATAGAGATCAGGCGCAGGAAATATTCGATCGTGAACAGGATCGTGAACATCCATTCAAGCGAATGGAGCAGGTCGCCATGGGATGCATTTACAGCACTGACACTATCAAGCATCACAACAATGACGCTCAACATGATAGTGACGATCAATGCCTCATCAAAAAATTTACCGGCAGGCGTATCGGATTCAAATAATATTATATATATCCGTTTTCTCAAGCTGTTGCCAGATTCGGACCCGGATGTATCGTCTTTCGATGTATCCCCATATTGCCTATTGTTCATAGTCATGCCTTGACGGGCACAATGCACTCACGACACATGCCCCACATTTCGGTTTTCGTGCTACGCAAACCCTGCGACCGTGAAGTATCAACGTCATGGACAGGGCTTCCCAATCTTCCTTTCTGGCAATATCCATTAAATCTCTTTCGATTTTCACAGGATCAGTGTTTTCGGTAAACCTAAGCCTGTTGGACAACCTTTTCACATGAGTATCAACAGCGATTCCCTCAATAATGCCGTGTCCCCTTGCCAGCACGATATTTGCAGTCTTCCTTGCAACTCCGGGAAGTGTGAGTATAGTCTCCATTGTATCCGGAACTTGTGAATCGAAATCAGAGATGATAATCTGGGCACTTTTTTTGATATTCTTTGCTTTGTTCCTGTAAAAACCCGTGGAATAGATATCTTTTTCAAGTTCACGAATATCCGCATTTGCAAAATCCTCAACGCTACGGTATTTTTTGAACAGGACTTCTGTGACTTTATTGACCTGTGCATCAGTGCACTGCGCCGAGAGTATGGTGGCAACCAAAACTTGCAATGTATTGCTGAAATGAAGTTCCGGTCCGGCATCGGGGTATTCGGTTTGGAGTAGTGTCCAGATGCGGTTGAAATTCTTCGTATTGTCCGTCATGTGATATTGATGATATGAAACCCAAAAAAATTATCTCTAACATCGTGTGGATAACATTGCTATTCAAGATATATTGCCAAATATACAATCGCATTGTTTGAATCAAAGGACGGAATATAAATGGCGCGTATCATCCTGTAAATCATGTTCATCCAGTCTAATGTTTACCCACTTATATTGGAGAACGATCTCTAATATCATTTACAATAATATTGCCAAATTTTTTCAAGTTCTTTTATCCAAGTACTTAATTTATCCTCATCTTTTGTATTCGGCAACCATGTTTCAAAAAACTGATCACTTGGGAGAAAATCGTTTTGATTTATCACCAAAGCTGATAACAAAATTGGAATGTCATATTTGATAGTTTTTTTATTAATTTTGTTGAGTATTCCATTTTTCCCCCATAATTTACTTATATATTCTATGTCATTAGTACGACCTGTATAATTTTTCACTATGTCGCCATATGTGACTATAATCTTCTGCTCACAAAGTTTATTTCGTCCTACTTTACTGGACAAATCCAATTCAACATTTTGTTCATTACATCTATTTCTTGCAATCTCAATAAGATACTCATAAACTTCCGAATCATCCATATTTGTAATCTCCTTTTCATTTTGTTTCTTAATCATTCTATCTTCATCCACACCAAACTTGGTCCTAATAACCGTACTCCTATTAATATTAACACTAGCGGCACCCTCGCCACTACCATTAAAAATCGTCCTCTGCACAATCGAATCAATAATATTGATTACCTGCTCTTTCCTGATAATCCCAATCTCATGTGCAGACTGCACTGTATTTACTATATGCCTCAAGTCAGCCGTAATCTCATTCATAAATCCATTCAGGCCATAAGATTTATCCGAAACTGCCCTGAGCATAACCTGAGTCAAACCTTCATTTTCCTTGATGATAGCAGTCAACAGGTAATATGCCTTCTCGCCGATTGACTCACTGGCGAGATACAATATCTTGCCCCCTTCGATTGAGTAACCCTCAACCTTGTACAGGCGATTTGTGCATGTTTGCATTAAAAAAGTGGTCAATTGATCTACTGTCACGCCTTCGAAATTAATTCCCGCTTCTATTGAATTATCTGTTGATGACAGTTCAAGGAATTTACTACGTGTGATAGACATTTCTTTAAGGAAAGGGCATACACAGTGGACTTCCTTCGGACGCATGGATTCAACATGCTTTTCCCACTTGTGATCTTTATATAAAACAGTGGCTCCTACGTTTTCTTTGTGGACGCAACCCAATGGTTTTAGAATGAACTTTGCAGTGCGTACAATTGTCGGCGGGATGTTGCCGAGCTTTTGAATCTTGTTTCCTTCAAGATTGAATAGAGATTCAGTGTAATCAAGGAGTACTTCAACATCGGAAATCGCAAAATCGCTACTGTTTATTATGCGAATTCCAAATTTGACACTGTTGTCTGGAAGAATTTCATAACCACGTTTTATTTCGATATCGGACATTTATAAAGCACCGCTATATGAAATGTACACAATTATATAAAAGATTTGATACTAAATCTGAAAAACATTTTTTTCATCAATTCGGCACAACTCCAAGTGCAGATTTTAATAATTTTTCAATTTTGTGTATTGAATAGGGATGATTAAATCGATTTACCCATACGATGTTAGAGAGAAAAACAAAAAAGTTAAAGCCGTAAAAATAAAAACTTCAAAAATAAGAGATTACGGGTATATTACAACCCGAAATCCACGATATTCTTGTCGGCGATGGCCTGAATCTTCTTGATATCTTCCCCTCCGCCTTCCATTGTAAAGAGGTGCTTAAACCTGCGCTACATCGGGGTATTCAGCCTGAAACAATGTCCAGATGCGGTTGAAGTTCTTTGTATTATCCGTCATGAGATGATGGTAAAATAAAACCCCAAAAAGGTTCTCTCTAATATCATTAGCAATATTGTTGCCAAATTTTATCAAGTTCTTTTATCCAAGTACTCAATTTATCTTCATATTTTGTATTCGGCAACCATGTTTTAAAAAATCCTTTTCCTGGCTTAAATTGTTTTCCTTCAACTACTAATGCAGATAATAATATTGGATTGGTATTTTCGTTAATCTGGTCGATTATTTCAAACAATTTATTTAGAGCCATGCGATTATTAGATATTTCTCCAAATTCTTCCAGCACATCGCCATATGTAACTATCATCTTTTGCTCACGAAGTTTTTTTCTTTTCACTTTATCGAACAAATCCAATTCAGTATTTTGTACATCACATCCATTTCTTGCAACCTTGACCAGATATTCATAAACACCTGAATATTCCATTTTGCAATAATGTTTCCAAATTTTTTCAACTTCTTTTGTCCAAGAACTTAATTTATCCTCATCTTTTGTATCCGGCAACCACTTTGGAAAAAAACGTTTCCCTGGAATAAATTGTTCCCCTTCAACAACTAATGCAGATAATAATATTGTATTGGTACTTTCATTGATTTGATCAAGTATCTTATACAATTCTTTATGAGCCTTGGGATCACCAGGTTTTTCTCCGAATTTTTCCAGCACATCGCCATATGTAACTATCATCTTTTGCTCACGAAGTTTCTTTCGTCCTACTTTACTGGATAAATCTAATTCAGTATTTTGTATATTACATCTTTTTCTTGCGATTTCGACAAGATACTCATAAACTTCTGAATAATCCATTTTTGTTATCTCCTTTTTATATTGATTCTTGACAATCTTACCTTCATCCACACCAAACTCGTTACGCTGAGATACACTATTCACAATATTAATCCTCGCGACACCCTCACCACTACCATTAAAAATCGTCCTTTGAACCACAGAATCAATAATATTGATTACCTGCTCCTTCCTGATAATCCCAATCTCATTTGCAGACTGCACCGTATTTACCACATGCCTCAAGTCAGCCGTAATCTCATTCATAAATCCATTCAGGCCATAAGATTTATCAGAAACTGCCCTGAGCATAACCTGCGTCAAACCTTCATTTTCTTTGATGATAGCAGTCAACAGGTAATATGGCTTCTCGCCGATTGACTCACTGGCGAAATACAATATCTTGCCCCCTTCGATTGAATAACCCTCAACCTTGTACAGGCGATTTGTGCATGTTTGCATTAAAAAATTGGTCAATTGATCTACTGTCACGCCTTCAAAATTAATTCCCGCTTCTATGGAATTATCTGTTGATGAAAGTTCAAGGAATTTTCTGCGTGTGATTGACATTTCTTTGAGGAAAGGACATACACAGTGGACTTCCTTAGGATGCATGGATTCAACATGCTTCTCCCATTTTGTATCACGGTAGGATATCAGTGCCTCAATATTGACCTGATGAACACAACCAAGCGGCTTTAATATAAATTCTGCTGTGCGGGTGCCGGCAGGTGGTATGACGCCAACTTTTTGCACCCGCTCCCCTTCAAGTTTGAACAGGGATTCGGAATAATCAAGAATAACTTCCACATCTGAAATGACAACATCGCTGGTATTGGCTATTCGGATCCCAAACCTGACATTGTTGTCAGGAAAGACTTCATAACCACGTTTTATTTCGATGTTTGCCATTTTTTATCCATCAATGAGGAGTATACATATTTACAATGATATAAAAGAATTTATGTTTAATAGCATTGCCACGAGTAGTAAACTACAAACCAAACTCCCGAATCATTTATTAATTATGCAGTACAACATAATGTTATGGTGCATAATGTTAACTTTGTAGGCAGAAAAGAAGAACTGGCTTTTCTTGAAGATGCATACGACAAAGACAAGAGTCAGATGATAGTCATATGCGGACGGCGACGTGTCGGAAAAACCTGCCTGTTGCAGAAGTTCATCAAAGACAAGAAACACACCTATTTCCTCTGCACCAAAGGAAATGAGATCGAGCAAATACGACTCCTTTCAGGCTTCATAGCAGAGAACATGGATGACGAGGCGGTTGCACAATCACCATTCTCAGACTGGCGCACTCTTTTTATGTATCTGCAAAGCAAGATCGGTGACGAACGATTTGTACTCGTTATTGACGAATTCCCATACCTGATAAATGCAAACTCGGCAGTGACATCCATATTCCAAAAATACTGGGATGAATATCTTTCAGGGACGAACATAATGCTTGTGCTTTGTGGTTCAAGCATATCCATGATGGAGCGCGAAGTGCTCGCATACAAAAGCCCGCTATATGGCAGGAGAACAGGTCAATGGAAAGTAGAACCAATGTCGTTTGAAGAAAGTCTTGACATCTTTCCCAAAAAAACAGATATCGGAGAAGCTGTAAGAATTTACTCAATTACAGGTGGCATCCCCTTTTACCTTACTGAACTCGACCTTGATAAAACTGCGATCGACAATATACTTGAAAACGTCGCAAGGAAAGGCAGGATGCTATACGAGGAAGGAGAATTCTTGATCCGGGAAGAACTTCGGGAACCACTGACCTACTTTTCAATACTTAGTGCGCTTTCTGCAGGAAATACAAAACAGACCCAGATCGCAGATAGCATAGGCATGGCATCAACCGCCCTGCCAAGATATCTTTCCACTCTGGAACGACTGGGCTTTATCGAGAAGAACACACCTGTAACAGACTACAGCAGATCAAAAAAAACGGTTTACAGAATAAAAGACCATTTTGTTAATTTCTGGTTCAGTTTCATTTATCCATATAAGAGTTACATTGAAGAGAGCAACTATTTGCGATACAAGGAAGTGCTGGACAGGGCTTTCAACAAGCATGTGTCATTCGTTTTCGAAGACATAAGCCAAGACCTTATCAGAAAAAAAGCATCTGCAAACAATCTGCCGTTTGGTTTTACAAAAATTGGTATGTGGTATGGCCATTACAGGGATTCGGCAACAGGAATGCGAAAGGAAGTTGAAATTGACATAGTTGCTCTGGATGAAGATACAAATACCATCGCTTTTGTCGAATGCAAGTGGAAAGATCTCAGTAAGAAGGATGCGCTAGATGTTCTTGAAAAATTGATGGATAAGTCCGCATCAGTTCAGTGGAACAATGACAAGCGGACAGAATACTTTGGTCTGGTCGCAAAAAGGATAGATGGAAAAGAATTACTAAGGAAAAAGGGCTTTGTCATATTCGATCTGGATGACTATGACGCATAAGTAATGCGGCAAGATCATTGCACCCACATCACAACTATACTTCGCCTATTTCCATCTCAATATCATCAAGATCAAACGCCAAAAAATCAAGTTGCTCCTTACCCTCGATCTTTTTTGCGATTAGGCAATAATGCTCATTCCACTTGCCTTTTACTTTCCCTGCTTTTTCCTTTAACCCGTTGACGATATGCTCTGCCTCTTGCCCGGTCAAATGTTTCCATTTAACCTCACAAAAGATTGCATCACGATTCTTATCATCAAAGGCAATTAGGTCAATTTCAGTTTCTTTATCCCACCACCTGCCGATGTTCAAAAACTTGAACGGCAGGACATCTTTTTTGTTGAGTCCAATTAATAACTCCCTTGCCACCCCTTCAAATGTCATGCCGAAATATGCGTTGATATCCTTTTTGACAAGTTCCTCCCCCATCTGTGAATCAATCTCAAATGTGCCATAGTTCTTGTAGATGAACCTAAACCAGAAGTTGAAGAAATTATCATTCAAAAAATACCTACTGCTCCTTGCTCTTGGATTTATGATCGGTTCTTCTTTTTTGATAATCTCATAATCGTAAAGCAACTCATGCAGGTACTTTGAAACCGTACTTGCCGCAATTCCTGTATAATCAGCGATCTCAGACGGTATTGCTCTGCCTGATGCTACTGCCTCAAGGATCGAAAAATAACCTTTGTGCTCAGAACCAAATTCAAGAACAAGAATATTCCTGCCTTATTCCATCAACATACGGGTGTCGGTAAAGAGTTTTTTAAAGGTTTCCATTGCATCAGGCGTGCCAAACTCGCCGGCAAGGAGCAAATACTTGGGCACACCACCAAGCATGAAATATGTCTTCATTGCCTCTTCGACACTGATGTCCAAAAACCCGTTCAGGAACTTGAAACTGTCTGCAAAAGTAAAAGGTTTAAGATTAAAAAGCAACGTTGCACGACCAAACATCGGCTCTTTACTACCCTGAAATATCTTTTTCATCATCCCCACGTATGAACCAACGACTATGAACATATGTTCTGTTTCCCGATGATGCACATCCCAGTATTTCTGGAATTTCGAAAAAAAGTCAGGATTAACTTTTGTGAAGTTCTGGAACTCATCAAATACAATTACGATCTTTTCAGGGATCTTGAATATCTGGTTGAAAAAATAATCCCAGTCATCCAATCTTGGCTTTATGCCAATTACTTTTTCCAGTGAAGTTTCCAGATCTTCCAAAAGGAGTTTCTCGGGCTTTGTCTCTATAAAAAGATAAATGCCCTTCTTGTTTTTGATAAACTCCTTGCTAAGTTCGGTTTTCCCAACACGCCGGCGACCATATAATACAATAAGTGATGAAGATTGAGATGCGTATATCTCCTCCAATATTGACAGGTCGTGCTCGCGGTTAAAGAATCTTACCATACAGTAACTTACTGGCCAGTAAGTATAAAAGTTTTTTGGAGAATTTGGAGATGATAATTGAAATTCGAACCGGATTGAATAGTTACGAAAATAAAAATGAAATAAAAAAAGAGATTCCCGGGTATATTACAACCCGAAATCCTCGATATTCTTGTCGGCAATCGCCTGGATCTTTTTGATCTCTTCCGCTCCGCCTTCCATTGTAAAGAGATGCTTGAACCGACGCTGCATCTTGAGATAATCCTCGACTGGCTTAATGTTCTTGATCTTTTTGACCTTTGTAACCTTGCCATCATCCATCTCGAACATTGGCCAAAGTGCTGTCTCAACAGCCAGTTTACCGACCTCCACTGTCTTTGATGTATCGAATCCCCATCCTGTTGTACAAGGGGCATGTGCATGGATGTAGGCCGGTCCGACTATCTCGGTCGCGGTCTTCACCTTGCGGATCATATCTTTTGGATATGCAACCGAAGTTGTTGCAACGTATGGAGAACCATGTGCCGCCATAATTGCAGGCATGTTCTTTTTCGGACGCTGGTTGCCGAATGACACCTTACCTGCCGGACTTGTGGTCGTCGCAGCATTGAATGGTGTTGCACCACTTCGCTGCACACCTGTATTCATGTATGCTTCATTATCAATACACACATACGTAAAATCATGTCCACGCTCAAAAGCACCGGATATTGACCTCATTCCTATATCGAGTGTTGCACCGTCTCCGCCAATCCCAATGACCTTGGTCTTGCCTGCCTTTCCCATTGCTCTCAACGCTGCATCAATACCTGATGCAACCGCACTAGTATTCTCAAACAGGGAATGTATCCACGGAACTTCCCATGAGGATTCAGGGAATGGTGTCGTCATAACCTCAAGACATCCTGTCGGGCTCACCACAATACAATCCTCACCTGCACCCATTAAAGTGAACTTTGCAGCCATTGCATCACAGCATCCCGGACATCCCCTGTGTCCCGGGGCTAATAATTGCTTTGACTTTGGCGTTGACTTTGACTCCGGACTCATATCAGTTCCTCCCTTATATCAGTGAACTGGCTTTCAACCTTAATACCTGAACTCATAACATCCTTAGCCTCATCAATAATATTTTCTATCGTGCCCATAGGAATATCACGTCCGCCATGACCGATCATGTAACCGACAACAGGAACATCAATTTTCGTATTGTAGAAGCATGACTTGGTCTCTGTGAACAATGCACCCTCGTTCAATCCTATTGATATATTTTTATCCAACACTACGACCACTTTGGCATCCTTAACAACCTTCTTGATTGCTTCTTTGGGGAACGGCCTGAATGACCTGACCTTAAGCAGTCCGACCTTCTCGCCCTTGCTGCGCCGTGCATCAATGACATCCTTAATCGTACCAATGACAGAACCCATTGCCATAATAATGATATCGGCATCCTCTGTATCGTACTCGTCAATGAGTCCGCCATAATACCTGCCAAACAACTCATTAAACTCATTTGCAGCATCCTCGATCTTCTGAAGAGCCACTCCCATTGCTTTCTCCTGAAGGAACCTAAACTCGGTATAGGTTGATGGGTCTGCAAATGCACCAAAACTCTTTGGATTCTTAGGATCCAGCACAAACTCAGGGTTGTATGCCGGAAGATATTTGTCCACCAGATCCTGCTCAAGCAGGACGACCGGTTCATACACATGTGATAATATGAAACCATCCATACAGACCATTGCAGGCAGGAGCACGTCCTTATCCTCAGCGATCTTAAACGCCTGTGCCGTCATATCAGCCATTTCCTGCGTATCTTCTGCATACAACTGTATCCAGCCGGTATCTCTCTGTGATATTGAATCTTGCTGATCGTTCCAGATATTGATAGGTGCACTGACTGCCCTGTTTATCACAGTCATAACAACTGGCAAACGCATACCTGAAACATTGAACAACACCTCATGCATCAGTTCAAGTCCCTGTGATGTTGTTGCCGAATATGATCTCGCGCCTACTGCTGATGCGCCGACAAGTGCTGATAGAGCTGAGAATTCCGATTCAACATTGATGTATTCGCAGTTTGGTATCTCACCGTCTGCCATGAATTGTGAAAGGTTTTCTACAATATGGGTCTGTGGGGTAATAGGATATGCTGATATTACATTGGGTCTGCATATCTTTACCGAATGTGCAATCGAATACGATCCTTCAACAACTACCATTTTTTCCTTATTTACATTACGAGTTGGAGCCATCTATTTTTCCTCCAGGACCATTCCAATTGCCTGTTTTGGGCATTCGTTCGCACATATCCCGCATCCTTTGCAGAAATCATAGTCGAACTCAAAGAACCCGTCATCTTTTGGAAGTATCGCAGGTTCAGGACACAACAGTTCACATAACTTGCATTTTATGCATTTGTCATAATCATATATTGGTCTGTACGTTCTCCATGCACCTGTCTTATTGACACGGGTTGTACCGGGTTCACATACACCGCCTGGTATGATCTTCATGCTTTTGTCTCCATCATCATATCATATACCTTTTGTATGGCTTCTGCATTCTTTTCACCGACTTTACCCGGGAACCGCTCTTTTACGGCATCCTGAATGGACTTTGGTTTAATCTCACCGGTCGCACCGGCAAATGCTCCGAGAAGCACTGTGTTTACGATCGGTCTTCCGATAATGTCGAGTGCTATTCGTGTTGCATCAACGGTCATGATTGTAGCTTTTGTCTCCAATTTGAAGGTTTCGGGTGCAAACTCGGTATTGATGATTATAATACCGTCATCTTTTGCACCGCTTGCTACGTCAACGACCTCAAGAAGTGTTGGATCCTGTACAATAACATAATCAGGTTCGTATATCTGGCTTCGAAGTCGGATGGTACTGTCACTGATCCTTGTAAATGCCTGAACGGGCGCACCTCTGCGCTCAACACCAAAGGCAGGGAATGCCTGACTGAACTTACCGTCTGCAAATGCTGCAACGGCTAACAATTCAGCAGCAGTGACTGAACCCTGACCGCCTCGACCATGAATTCGTATCTCTTTCATCTATATTCTTCTCCATGAAACATGTGGGAATTTTTTTAATAATATATATTTTATAAATATCTAGTTCGAGTTAAATCGACCGGAAGGAGATTTTTTCTCGAAATCGCTCTATAATATCTCAATATAGCCAATAATAATTACAATTTACTTGCATTCACAGCTAATTGAAAAGGGGCGTAGTAAATGCAATGTATAATGGTGTAGAATAGTATTTAGTCTTTCGGTGAATCAAAAAATTATGACGTGATTTTATCATGTCTCATCACACATCCCATTAATGACATCAATTATTGAACAAAAAGTCTTTGCATCATTGAGTTTCTCGCGTATATGGCGGCTTCCTGCAACCCCTTTTGTGAACGCCTTGGATTGTGCTTTGATGTCACCCAAAGAAAAAATATCATACTTCTTCACCAATTCGATGTATTCCATAAAATCATTAACCTGCTGAGTGCAGTTATCGGTTTCAAGTGTTTCCTCGTTTTCAAGGTAATACGATATCTGCCTGAAAATAGAAGGGTGCCCAATCGCAGCACGCCCGATCATCAAACCGTCACACTCCGTGTATTCAAGTGCGTGTTTTGCAGATTCACCATCCTTTATATCGCCATTGGCAATCACGGGAATGAACAGTTCTTTTTTGATCGCTTTTGCATATTCAAGGCTGGAAGTACCACTATACATCTGCTCTTTTGTCCTGCCATGTACAGTGATTGCACACGCACCTGCACTCTCAATCGTTCTCGCGATTTCCAGCGTCTTTTCCATATCATCGAAAACCCGTATCTTTGCGCTTACGGGTGTGCTGATGTTGTCTGTTAGATTACTAACTATATCATGAACAAGTGATGGTGATCTGAGCAAAGCCGACCCGCAATCCTGCTTGACAATAAGAGGTGCGGGGCAACCCATGTTAATGTCGATGATAGCGGGTCGGTAGACTTCTTCAAGGATCAGGGCAGCCTCTGTCATGGTATCCGGGGAATTGCCGAATATCTGGATGCAGAACGGCTGCTCATCTTCACATGTCAACCCGCGCTGCATGGTTTTTTCACCCTGTCGCACAACTGCGTTTGCACTTATCATTTCTGAGTATGTAAGGGCTGCACCGTATTTTTTACACAACATCCGAAATGCCAGATTGGTGATATTTGCCATCGGGGCAAGAAGCAGGTTGTTTGGGAGAGTTAGGTTTGCGATTTTCATGTTTTGGTTTTTTGAAATTGGGATTTTAATGGTTTGTGTATTTGGCTTTGTTTTGGTATAAGTGAATAAAAGATTTGCCGTTAATTGGATATATGCCACAATGGTTTAAAATAAATCCCGGATAGTGTTTCTTAAGCCATCCGATCAGATTTGACTCCATCAGCATATTTTTCCCGCGGCTGTTCAGGCTTTTGATTTTAACAGGCCAAACCCCGGTGCAAAATATTTCTATTCTTTTTGATGTTAGTTGCTGGGCGTATAGGTTATATAGACGTACAAACATCACGAATATACATTCCATACAACATTTTATAAAATATATTTAAGTTATCAATAAAGGTGCTATCATGCTTAATGTTTCCAACATCGTCAAAGACTATGAAGTCAATTCTGAAAAAATAAGGATACTGAACGGCATTAGTTTTAGTGTCGCAAACGGAGAAATTCTCGGCATTACTGGAAAAAGCGGATGTGGGAAATCAACTCTCCTTAAGATCCTACGCGGAGTCGAACCTTTTGAAGGCGGCAGTTTCGAACTTGACGGCAAGTCGTTCAATCCTGAATCAGGCATAGAAGGAACTAAAGCCCTTGGTAAGAATACTGCGATCCATCTTCAGCGTACATTCGGACTCTGGACAGGTCCTGCGATCGAGAATATCATCAGGAAATTGAACTATCTTCGTGAAGGGCATGAATCATTGCCAAGGAAGAGTTCTCCCTATTATGAGGAAATGTATGAAAAGTCGATGGTGTATCTAAAACTCGTGGGAATGGAACATAAGGCATTGCATGCAGCAAATCTGCTCAGTGGCGGCGAGAAACAAAGAATTATCATCGCACGCCAGCTTGCAGCAAATCCTAAACTCTTGCTTTTAGATGAACCTGTAACAATGACAGGACCAGACACAAAACAGGAAGTTTTGGATACGATAAAGGACCTTAAGAATACTTTGAATATCCCGATTATCGTTGTATCACACTTGCCAGAAATTCATATGTATCTTTCGGATCGGCTTATATATCTCGAAAATGGCGAGATCCTTGATGAAGGCGAGCCAAAAACCGTGCTTAAGCATTTCCTAAAGGAAATGAAACCGCAGGTGGAAATTGCACCGGTTACTGAGAAAGAACCTGTTATTCAACTAAGAGATGTTTCCAAGCGCCTTGCACTCATAAGAGTTGGTGAGGTGTTGAATATCAAGGACTTGTTTCTTGATATCAACAGAGGTGAGATTGTTTCATTTATTGGACCCTCTGGTGCCGGAAAGACTACCCTGTTAAAGATGATGGAAGGATTGACCAAACTTGGATCCGGACATATCGGCTACCTTAACAATGGTGAATGGGTAGATATTACCCGTTACAGCAAGAAACGTATAGAATTACGAAGCAAGATCAGTATTATGCATCAGGAATTCACGATGTCCCCACATTCGACAGTAAGGCAGCAGATCGCTTTCAGGTTGAGCATTAAGATGACTGGTGCGATTGAATATGCAAGAATAAAGGCTGCAGAATTAGGTATATCGGACGAGAACCTTGATATGATCTATCAACTCCCTGATATGTCAGAGGATGAAAAAACAGAAGCTCTGAAGGATATGCATTTTTCAATAGACATATTCCAAAAACTGTTCCCTCATGTTCCAGACACAGATGTTGAGAAATATGCAAAAATCGTATTTGACGCAATGGATCTTCCAATGGAAGTCCTTGATAAAACACCATATCAGATAAGCGGTGGTGAGCACGTAAGAGCATTCATCGCACTTTCACTGGCAACATCTCCTGAGATATTGATGCTGGATGAACCATTTGGTGATCTTGACCCTGTAACCCTTCGTGATGTCACCAATTCACTCAAGAACATAAATGCAAAATTCGGTACAACAATTGTACTTGTTAGCCATCATATGGATTTCGTAAAAGAAGTTGCTCACAGGGCTGTTTTGATAGATAATGGTGCAATAATTGAGGATGGCGAACCCAACGAAGTATGCCAGCATTTGATCGATATGAGTCATGCCACATATCTTGAACATGATATTCAAGAATTAGCAAACTAAGTTGCTGACAATCTGTCAGCAATCCTTTTTTTCCTTTTAGTATATATTTTTGCGGTAAAACCACTACTATATTAAAATCAGGCATCATCTGAGTACCAAATCCGGTGATCATAATTACATCTCTTAAAAGCAAAGCGATGTTTGCCGGAATCCTTGCCGGAATCCTTGCCTGACTACCTGGTTAGGTCTTGACAGGAATATGGACGAGTTAAACTTTTGGGTTCTGAGGTATGGTTTAAGGATGCCCCATACTGGGCAATGCCGATAAGTAATTTTGATTCATCTCTTGCACCAAAGGGAAAACAGCTCGCAGGGTTTGTGTTTGTGATGGATGAGAACAAATCTGAAAATTCAATTATAAAGAATGCGTATGATACTATTTACCGTGCCCTGCCCTACATAGAAAAACATATTGAAATGCAGCATGAACAGATCACAATCCTTCAAAAAGCGGCTGTCACCATTGATGGAAAAATCGCAGATATAAGGACACCGATTAAAAACCTGTATCTGGCCGGCACGGATACGGTTAGTCGGAGTATGGGTGTGACCCGTGCTGCGTATTCGATCATAGAGATGCTGGGTGCGTTGAACGAAGATGGAAATCTGCACTAAAGCGGGTGTATTGTTAGGGTATTAAGTCCGCAGGATAACTGAAACACGTTTGAAGTTGATTTTGTATACTATTAAAAGAATTATATGTTTTATGTTTAGTATTGGATTAAAACTCAATGGCTTCAATGAGGCAATGAGTGATCTTTGTCTCATATACGGTTAATGGAAAGACCTTTAACGTAAAACATCCAATTAATAATTGGAGGGTTA
>DQIO01000295.1:0-11969 GCA_020793555.1 Methanosarcinaceae archaeon
CTTGGAGTTTAGAAAATTGAAATTGTACCATGTGACCTATCTTCATAATCAGACATTTGATAGTTGACGTGACAATAGCTTCTTTTTTTGCAAGTGATTTTGAACTATGATTTCAATCGAAATCTCCTATTGATGATTTCTATCGAAATCTCCTATTGATGATTTCTATCGAAATCTCCTATTGATGATTTCTATCGAAAGCATCTAAAAAAATATTCCAAATATATATAACCTCTGATACTATCCTTTTTAATATGCGATTCGATCTTCATGTTCACTCATGTTTCTCAAAAGACAGCAATGCTAGCATCGATTCGATCCTGATGCATGCAAAAAAGAATGGTCTTGACGGTATCGCAGTCTGCGATCATGACACTATCGAAGGTGGAATAGCATGCGTAAAAAGAGCGAAGGAAATTGGCACTGATCTTATAGTTATCTCTGGAGTAGAAGTTACATCATCAAAAGGACATATTCTTGTTATTGGAATTAAAGAAGATATTGAACCGCAACTCTCACCTGAAAAAACCATAGAGCGAGCAAGAGAACTTGGCGGAGTAGTGATCATACCTCATCCTTTCAAAGTATCATCCCATGGAATTGGATATGTTGAAGGACTGGACATTGATGGTGTTGAGGTCTTAAATTCACGATGTCTTGATAATAGCTCAAATAATAAAGCAAAAAAAGCTGCGGAGTCACAAAACATACCACAAGTCGGCGGAAGTGATGCACACACCCCACAAATGGTAGGACAGGCATACACAGAGATCAATGTGGAAGACAAAAACATTGATACCAATGACATATTGATGGCGATTCGGCAAGGTAAAGTGCGTGCAGGAGGAAAAAAAACTCCTAAAATCGCAGTTATCAAACAAATATTTTTCGGGTTTGGCAGAAAGATTCTCGGCAATCTTGGTATATAAACTGATTAACTATTACTTGGAAGTTCCCCCATAAGCTAACCTGCCAGAACTTTCTGAATCACTACAAGTATGTAGATCATGAAACAAGTCAAAAAATCGAGGATGATCTCTGCAAAGTGCTCATCGAGAAAGGTCTAACTCCACACATACTATTCCTTGATGAAACCAACTGGTTCACCTATATTGAAAATGGTGAGGACCTGCCCAAGAAATGTAATAATAACAAACAATATCATTATTATAACAATCAACTTGCCATTGGGTTAGCCGTATCTGAAGGGGCCATACCATTCATGCACGAGGCATATGAAGGAAATAAACACGATGCTAAGGCATTTCCCAGACTATTGGATGTGCTGACAAAAAGGTTGACTAATTTGAAGATAAACACCGAAAATCTGACAATGGTTATTGACAAGGGCAATAACTCTCAGGAGAATATCGAAGATTTAGTATCCAAAATGCACATTGTAGCTTCGGCAAAGCATAATCAGGCATAAGAACTGTTGGAAATCCCACTTAGCAAATATAAATATTTATACTCGAATTCCAAAGGTAATGAGATATATGGTTACAGAACGAAATACGAATTCTTCGAACGGGAGTACACTACTGTTGTTCTTTATAGCAAAGCCTCATGTAAAATGCAGAAAAGAAGTTATGAGAGAAACAAGGAAAAAATCATGGAAAAACTTGCTGACCTGGAGAGGAGACTTGGCAGTAATAGAGGTAAAGCGCGGGATAAAAGCAGCGTGGTGACTGAGATAAATGGTATAATTTACGAAAAATTCAAAGCTGTGATAGGTTATAAAATTGGAAGAGTACCACGGGGAAAGAAAAAACCGAGTTTAAAAACATGGATTAAGGAAGATGTGGAAAATAAACGCTATGCTGGTTTTGGAAAGACTATTGTCTTTACTGACATGCATGTGTGGCAATCTAAGAAGATTGCAAAGACATACAACCAGAAGTATCTTGTGGAAGATGCTTTCAAGCTGCTAAACGATCATCTTCTCGTTCCGATGGGACCTGTTAATCATCGCAAGGATTTCAATATCAGGACACACATTTGTTTGTGCATCACAGGGATGCTTTTTTACAGGTATTTAGCATGGAAATGCAAATATTTTAATCTGAGCATGAGACGGCTTGTGGAAGAGTTGGAGGGAATTCGTCTTGCTCTTGTGAAGGATAAAACGAATAGCAAGGTCAATTTGATGGTTGAAGAGATGAGTTCAAAACAGGCCAGATTATTCTCTCAGCTGGATATGGGGATGTACATGGGAAATCGATAGCGGGATGATTAACTTTTGATAGGGACTATGAAAATTAGGTCGCTTGATATTGTTTTTCACTACATCTTTGAAAGTCAAGTTGTGGAGTAGTATAATTTTCATATCTGCAAATATAACACCGCTTAAAAACCATTTTGTATTTTGTGTTCATGGTGTAGGAACATGCCGCGCTACACGCGTGTGGTCGCACCTTTTTTTGCATCTGTCTTAACCCCTTCTGTCCCGCGACATTATGTTGTTGACATGACACTAGTGTCGTGTCAACTTTAAAGTGTCTATTATTTGGCATATGGATAATTATTAAACAGTTTCAAAATACAGTAGTCTCAACAAATATATTAGACGCAGATTTACGCTGATTAACGCAGATGCAACCTTAAATCAGCGTAAATCTGTGTGAATCAGCGTCTAAAAAAAAACTCGAAAATTGGACAGTGTCAAATAATATATTAACGATCTTGTATCATTGACACGACACTAGCAGCATTGTATGGTTGACGTGACACTAGGCAAAATTGATTTCCGCTTTTATTATTCTGCTCCGGGCCGCTTTTGTCAGGTAAATATGAGGGTGAAAATGTCAATAACGGTAAGAAAATTGTGTATAAACCATTGTGGAAATGGCTATTAGATTAAAGATAAACGCCAGCAAGGTGTGCAAATTACAGAGCACGCAGAGCCCCTATATTTAGATTCTCTGCGCCCTCTGCAGTTATAGACCTTAATCCATTCTAATTTCCCCTAAACTTTCTCAATATACAAAGTCTGCGATGGGAAGGCGATCTCTACACCAATTTCCTCCACAAGGTGCATGATGCTAAGATTGAAGTCCTCCCTGACCTGAAGGTATTCATCCCACACCGTTGTTTTTGTGAAACAGTAAATAAAGATGTTCAGGGAATAATCGCCAAAGTCGGTGAAATGTACCATATAGAAATTATGGTCAAATCTGTGTTCTTCCTTTATTAGCTGTTTTATGCCATCCACCACTTCTCTGATCTGGGCAGAAGTAGTGCCATATGTTACTCCCAGATTGAACTTGATCCTGCGCTTTTGCATAGCCGAATAATTCACCACGCCATTCTTGATGAACTGGCTGTTGGGGACCGTAACTTGTGCCTGATCGAACCTGCGGATGCGGGTAGACCTGAAGCCAACATCCTCAACTGTGCCCTCAAAGTCGTTTATCCTGATCCAGTCCCCCATCTGGAAAGGCTTGTCAGAGAAGATCGTGAACGAGCCAAACAGGTTACTCACTGTATCCTGTGCAGCCAGAGCAAAAGCCAGCCCTCCTATCCCCAGTCCTGCCAACAGGGAGGCGATGTTATATCCAAAATTATTCAAGATGAACAGTACGCCCAGTGTAATAACAAATACCCGCAAACTTTTCACAACCAGAGGGGCAATTTGGTCGTCCAGTTTACTTTCAGTCTTTTCTGTAATACTATAGATGAAGTGACCCAGCACATCAATTAGCTTGAACACGAAATACAATGAAATAAATGAAAGGATCATGATGTAAGCATTATGGATGATGTCTGCTACATTTAGAACTCCGATCTCATCCGGAAGTTGTAATGAAATTATGGCGAGGTAGAACCCATGCAGCAATATCAAGTAACTGATGGGGCTTTTTGACGCATTTAACACCAGATCGTCAAATTCGGTTTTTGTTCTCTTTGCAAGTACAGTTAATTTTTTATCAATAACATATACAAAGATAGATCTGATAATGTATGTTACGAATATTATGATAAAGAACATTATCAGATTTTCAACTGATATGTTCGGCATTGTTAAATTGAAGGTATCTAATATAGTTGTCATAAGCTTTTGAGTTCAATGTGTTTTCGGTAGAGGATTTCGATAGAGGTTTTCGTTAGAGGATTTCGATAGAGGTTTTCGGTAGAGGTTTTCGTTAGAGGATTTCGATAGAAGTTTTCGTTAGAGGATTTCGATAGAAGTTTTCGTCAGAGGATTTCGATAGAAAATCTCGATAGAAAATCTCGATAGAAATCATCGATAAGCCCCAACATTCTATTGATATTTTGATGTACCTCTTATAAATGGGTTCGTAAAGATGTTAGATAATAGAAATTCTCGATATTTAAAAGTTGTTGCATCCACAGATGCTATAATCTATGGCGTCATTCCAGCATCTGTTCTAATAAAGTTGGACAGCCACACACTAATATCCGCATCGTGCACGTACCTATACGCATCCTCAACAAGTGCAACAAAATCCCGAAGGATCCCGGATCTTGTAAATTTTCTCCATACATGCGTTTTACATGGTTTAGAAATCTGGTAATTTCAACAATTCTATTGGACACAGATTTACGCTGATTCACGCAGATGCAACCTTAAAGCAGCGTCTTGAACATAACTGGGAAGTTTTTTAGAAATATATCACAATATTATTGATTGGCAGTTCCATGCCAATCTCCTTTCACGTAAATACGGCGCGAGGTATAAATATGCGTGGTGTTTGTACTAAAAGACCGAGATCATCGAGGAGTCGCAAACAACAAATATCGCACCATTGTTTTCAAAACATTATTAAACAAGAATCGTATCATTATGTCTACGATAATACTATTAAAAACCACATAACAGGACGAAACAAAAAATGGTAATGGACAAACTCGGAGGCTCTTTACAGGACGCCCTCAAAAAACTTGTTGGCGCCGGACGTATTGATGAGCGAACGGTAAATGAAGTTGTGAAAGATATCCAAAGAGCACTGCTCCAATCAGATGTGAATGTGAAACTGGTCATGGAAATGTCCAAACACATCAAAGAGCGGGCAATGAAGGAAGATGTGCCCAAGGGGATGAATCCAAGGGAGCACGTCATCAGGATCGTACATCAGGAACTTATCAATATTCTCGGAAAGAGCACCGAGATCGAACTAAAACCCCAGACCATCATGATGATAGGGTTGCAGGGTAGCGGAAAGACCACGACGACTGCAAAACTCTCACGTTATTTCCAGAAAAAAGGTCTTAAACCTGCCGTGGTCTGTGCAGACACATTCCGGCCGGGTGCGTACCAGCAATTACAGACGCTTTGTGAAAGTCTCAATGTTCCATTCTATGGTGAGGAAGGCAATCCTGATGCTGTTGGAATTGTGGAACGTGGACTTAAAGTAATTGGGAAAAATGATGTACTGATCGTAGATACGGCAGGTCGCCACTCTCTTGAAGCAGACCTCATCGATGAAATGGAACAGATACATGCCATTGCAAAACCTGACCATAAATTCTTGGTGCTTGATGGTGCCATTGGACAGCAGGCAAGCGAACAGGCACGCGCGTTCAATGATTCTATCGGCATAACCGGAGTTGTTATTACAAAACTTGACGGTACCGCAAAGGGAGGCGGCGCGCTCTCTGCTGTGTCCGAAACCAATTCATCCATTGCTTTTGTCGGTGTAGGGGAAACACCAAACGACCTTGAGAAGTTCGAATCTGACAGGTTCATCTCACGCCTGCTTGGCATGGGAGATCTCAAAAGTCTTCTCGAAAAGGCTGAAGAAGCATTTACAGAAGAAGATATGGACATGGAATCCCTGATGCGCGGAAAATTCACGCTTAAGGACATGTATAAACAACTTGAAGCCGTCAATAAACTCGGACCCATGAAGCAGGTGATGAATATGCTGCCGCTTGGTGGAATGGGAATGAAAGTTCCTGAGGATGCATACAAGGTAACGGAGGATAAACTTGGAAATTACCGCATAGTCATGGATTCTATGACAGAGGAAGAGCTATTGAACCCTCGTGTTATTGGCAGTGCGAGGATCAAGCGGATAGCAAGAGGGTCCGGCAACGGTCCTGAAGTTGTGCGTGAACTTTTGAAGTATCACAAGATGATGCAAACCGCTATGAAAGGATTTAGGGGCGGTAAGTTCAATATGAACAAGATGATGAAAAAGATGGGGATGTAATCGTACATCGCTTCGATTCCTCAATTATATTTATACATTATGACTTCATAATCTGGATAGGGTGAGAATATGGCTTTGTTAAAAGATGAGGATAAGAAACAGATCAAAGAAATTTTTGAACAACTTCAAAATGACGTTACACTTTCTTTTTTTACACAGAAATTTGAATGTGATTTCTGCCAACATACCCACGAACTGGTTGAAGAGCTGGCACTTCTTTCTGACAAGATCAATGTAGCAATCTATGATTTTGTGAAAGATACAGATAAGGTTTCAGAGTTCAATATCGAGCAAATTCCTGCAATTGCAGTATCCGGCATAACTGATTACAAGATACGATTCTACGGTGTCCCCGGAGGATATGAGTTTTCCAGTCTCATTAATGCCATTATCAATGCATCCATGAATATGACAGCACTGGAAGATTCGACAAAGGAACAGTTGACCTGCATTGATAAACCTGTGAAGATCCAGGTCTTTGTCACGCCGACCTGCCCGCACTGTTCTGATGCAGTGCAGATCGCACACCAGATGGCGATCGAAAATCAAAATATTGAGGGCATAATGATCGAGGCCACAGAGTTCCCTGAACTTGCGAACAAGTATAATGTGTATGCTGTTCCAAAGATTGTTATCAATGATGTGGTAGAGTTTGAGGGCAGCATCCCGGAATCACAGTTCTTGCAGAATGTGTTGAGCGCTGTTGGGATTGAACCACCAAAACCGGAGAGTGCGGTTGTTGACCTTAAAGATATGCCCGATACCCCAATACACATTACGGATTCCGATTTTGATGCGATCGTAAATGGCTATCCATTGGTCCTGGTAGATTTCTGGGCAGAGTGGTGCGGACCGTGCCATATGGTCGCGCCGATAGTCGAATCGCTTTCCAAAGAGCATTCCGGAAAACTGGTATGTGCAAAGGTCGATGTGGACAGGAACCCCGAAACTTCGACCAAGTTCGATACTTCAAGTATTCCTACTTTGATATTGTTCAAGAATGGAGTTGAAGTCGAACGAATGATTGGCGCAGCTCCGAAAATGCAATTCGATGAGATATTAAAAGTGTATTTGTAAATGTTAAAGTTCCGATTGGAACCTGTCTTTTGATTTGGATTATCCCAATATTGAGTGGGTAGATATTAGACAGGATTAACCTGATTTACAGGGCGGGGCAAGCCACTTGTATCCGTTTTATCCTGTTCATTAATTCAAGCAATGCGATTGCATATTTGGCGATATATCCTGAATATTGACGTTACTCATGCGATGTTAGAAAGAAACTTTTATTGGATCTTCCCAACATTGAGTGGGTAAATATTCGACGGGATGAACAGGATTTACAGGATGGGGCGGACCACTCATATCCTGTCAATCCTGTCCATTAATTCAGAAAATATGATTTCCATGTTTGAAAACATATCCAGAATAGTGATGTTGCTCATGCGATGTTAAAGAGAACCCTTTTATTTTGGTATTTGTACAGTTGTGGTAAGATAGCTGAGTTAATGAGATCGCTCTATCTGAAACTTTCACGTACCGTTCTTAGAGGTTGTTGAAAAATAAACTATCTAAATTATGACTAATAGAATACTATGTATCACAATATGTGGACTTGTTCCACAAAATAAAATTCATGATGTTATTTTTCGGCAGAGCCTTTGAAGAGGGAGAGTGAGTAATCGCTCTTTCATATTCGGCTTGAATCGGCGTTAAAAATCGCTAAAAATACTATAATTGAATGAAATGAGGGTTTATGATAAGAAATGTTGCTGAATCTGACCTATCCGCAATAGTAGATATAGAAAATTTATCATTTAGTGTCCCATGGCCCAGGTTTTTGTTCAAGTCATACTTGGGATGTCACGGGTTTGCATTGTATGAGCAAAATGGCATCGTAAAAGGATATGTTATCGCAGACATCATCGATTCCAGAATACATATAGGTAGTATTGCGGTGCATCCTAAATATCTACGGTCCGGGATAGGAACTAAACTTCTTGACTGGTGCATCGATTTTGGTAAAATATATGGTGCAGCCATCATAACTCTTGAGGTGCGGGAAAAGAACCGTAATGTGCAGATGTTCTACCTCAATAACGGATTCAAAGTCATGGGGATCGTAACTGGTTATTACATCGACGACAATGCGGTCGCTATGTACAGAGATATTTGATCAAAAAAAGTTCTCTTTTTCTCTTTAACATTATGTGGGTAAAATCACTATTTTAGGATACATTATTAAATATAATATAGCATCGCATTGCCTGAATTTACGGACGGGATGAGCAATATTGACAGGATACAAGTGTGTTGTCCCACCCTGTAAATCCTGTTCACCCCGTCTAATATTTACCAATTCAGTGTTGCTGAAATCCTTCAAAATGCCACTCATTTCCCGAACCTGCGCTGTCGTTTTTGAAAATCACGGATAATTCTCAAAAGATCGATTTTCCTGACATCGCACCAGTTAACATCTGTGAAATATAGTTCAGAATACACGGACTGCCATATCAAAAAATCAGACAGGTGTTTACCGCCTGCACGGACAACAATATCCGTTTCATGCCTGATCATCAAATGCGACTCGATTGTACTTTCGTCAACATCATCCGGCTTTGTCTTGCCGGATTTAACATCTGCCAACACAGATTTCACTGCCTTTGTAATCTCGTCCCTGCCACTAAAACCCACAAAAATATGAACCAAGGACGATGAACCTTCACGTTTATCATTCAAATTCCCGTATTCATCGTATATATAAAATCCAACCTCTTCAGGGATTTTTGAAAATATAATTTGCAATCGATCAATTATATTTGCGACCATTTCAGTTTTGAGTTCTTTTTCAGCATCAAGTATGTCAATATGAATACTGATAATATCTATTCCCAGTTTTTTGCACCAAATTATAAATGAACTTAATTTTGATTCACCATCACGATTTAAAACATCGTTTTCTGCAAGTACCAGTGTCACATGTTTTGGAATACCTGCGGCTGTTTTTTTTATCTTGTTCAGTAAATATTTCTCATAGAGTGAGGTGATCACATACATACTGACCTTGAATCTGCAAAATGTTTACTTGGCAGTTGAAACGATCTTGATGACATCACCATCGTTAAGCTCATGCTTTTCACCAAGGCGCATTTTTGTCCTGCCATCCACAGCATACAAAAATCGGTCGCCGATATCCGAATGCACCATATACGCAAGATCGTGAGCATTTGAACCTTTTTTCATAAGGAATGCATCCGGCAACATATTGTCATTTTTATCGATCCATTTACCCTCATCTTCAACCGGATACACGACAATAAGGTCTAAAAGTTCGAACACTGATTTGTTGATGCATTCCTGTATCCCGCTTCCACCAGCTTCTTTTATGAGTGTGCGCACGTTTTCAAGCCCCGTCTTCTGCGCATCTGAAAGGTTATCAGAAACTATCGTAAAATCAGAATCACCCGGAATATATGAGATTGCACCACTTTTTGCTGCTGATCTAAGTACCAATTCTGCTGCCGCACTTGTTGGCACAACTATCATATCAAGACCTTTTAAATTCTCAACGTTCTTTTTTGAAGCAACATCAGCCTTGTTTGCGGCAATAATCAGTGGTTTACTGATTTCACGAATTGCATCACAGAGTGTGACAAGGTCATCGTCTTCCCATTTCACATGATCTGTCAACAGGTTGCAGTTCCTCTGTGCAATATGAACTTGTTCACTGTCCACGCCTGCACCTGCAAGTTGGTCTGCTATCACATGCTCAAGTTGAAGCCCTTCTGCCTTTATTTTTCGGGATAATTTCATCCAGTTGCGTTTCAGTATCCCAACCATCCACATTGTGATCTCATGGTTCAAAAAATCCACATCATCCATTGGATCATGGTCTCCAATGTCAACGGGGTTGCCTTCGATATCCGTGCCGCCTGATGCATCTATGACATGGATAATCGCCTGTGCCTGTCTAAGTTCATCTAAAAATGTGTTTCCAAGCCCACGTCCTGTATGTGCATCCGGCACAAGTCCTGCAACATCAATAATCTCGATGGGTACAAAACGAATGCCTTTATCACAATTGCCGCATTTTTTATCCGTTTCTGTACATGGACAGTCAGTACGTATGTACGCCACACCGCGATTGGCATTTATTGTTGTGAATGGATAATTTGCGATCTCCACATCTGACATTGTCGCAGCTTTAAAAAAAGTGGACTTTCCTGAATTTGGTTTGCCTGCAAGGCCTATGGTCATTGACATAATTTAGTAAATACAGTTGTTCCATTTAATGTTTATTGATTTCATTTAATTAACGTACTATCGCACTTTCCTCAGTAATCAAAGCCATATGTTTGAAATTTTGATGCGCATTCCATTCATCAGGTATCAAAACCACTAAAATTTGACAATAACCCAAATATCATTGTTCAACTCATTTTTTTTGGATCGACTTTCATATACTCGCGAAGCAAGGTTGTTGCATAACTTCCCTTTGGCAGTGAAAATTCAAGGACAGCTTTTGTTTTACCTGAATTCAGTTCATCATCTGATGCTACGTACTCGGGCTGTGCATACAGCAACATCTCGCGCCTCAATCCTTTTGATGCCAACTCCGGCATGAGAGGGACTTTGAATCCTTCAATTGGAACACCGCATTTTTCAAATATGCGGTGCTCAATCTCACCCTGCTGATCGGATGCCCACTCTGTACTGTGGCCGATAAGGGGTGCTGTAACAAAAGCACGCCTTCGCTTGATCAGATTGTTCATCCCATTGAGTTTTTGTGATGTTACTTTTTCAGTTCTGGATGTATCGGGAAGTCCATCCTTGTTTTTGAAACAGACAATATCTCCTTCAATAGCAGCATTCAGAGGCAAACCTTCTTTCACCCGCTCACACAGAATTTGATTAAAGAGATATGACTGGTATGCATGTACAAACAGCATGCGTATGCTTTTGGAAAGTATTCCAAACGCGCCCGCGAAATCATCAGGTTTTGTGATAAGGTGATGCATCATCGAACGTTCATACCGCAGGTTCAGTGGATACTGTTCAAGGCCCCATGCATAGTCTTTTGTGCTGAATACATGATCGCGCACACATCTGTTCTCTTCGGATTCGTCAGGGAACGATCTCGCAATGTATGCCAGTGCGGCTTCCTCGATATTTCCGCGAACTATTGCTTCTCCCACAAGGTGTGTGATGGGGCGAATCGCACCAAATCGCTGTATCCCGAAAAAATTAGGGACTCCTCCGGTTTCCAATATCTCATCTGTGGTTTTCTGAAGACGTGTTTTGAGTTCATTTTCGGACAGGTCAATGTCCCGAACCATGATCTTGAATCCGTTTCCTGTAAGGTCGCCCAACTTTACCGGTCTGTTCGACCTACCGATAACCTTTAGTTCAACATCCTTGAGGAAAATGTCATCCACAGCCTGTGGTGTCATGTTATGGATGCTAATCTTCTGGGTGGTGACTGCCCGCTTGTCCTTTGTGCCTGCAAAACCTATGCGCTTTTGGCTGATCCTAAATTTGCGTGAGAGGTCACGGATCACATGATGCATGTCCCAGTTGCGTTTTGTGAGTTCAAGTATCAGTTGCTTACCACTGTCTCCTTCTTCGCGGTTTGTGATCTCGGTTACAATAAAATCATCAACCTCCTGCCTCAACATCCCCCCAATGCCTTCGGTGGTTGTGGTGTATATGTCGATACCTGTCTGTTTTTCAATTTCCGGAACTTCCATGAATGATGATCTCCTTGTGTTATGGCAAATATAATATTGACAACAATTA
>DQIO01000295.1:12058-15011 GCA_020793555.1 Methanosarcinaceae archaeon
TTGCAGGTCCAATTCCAAGTACCGTAATAGTGCCGGGTGCAATCTCGGTACGCCCTGCATCTGTGATAAGTGCTGTTGGAAGGTCATGCCGTCTTGCCACTTCCTTGAGTTCAAAAAGGTCACGTAAAGTCGGAACCCTAAGGACTACTTTTTTCTGACCGCCATCTTTCCACCCTTCAAGTACATCTCTGTTTGCCCATTCCGATGAAGATACGGCAGCGTGTGCAACCTGTACTGCAAGTTTACCTCTTGAGAGTTTGAGATCATCGCGTATCACAATGCATTGTTTGTATTCAACCATCTTTATTATCCTCGTGACCCCTAATACAAAACGTTACTATATCCCTATGTCCCCGTGGTCACATAATCGATTATTTGTTCTGCGACGTTTATGCCCCATGCCTCATATATGCCTGCTCCCGATGGCGTGCCATTGACTTCAAGTATCACGGGTTCGTTTGGTCCTTCGATGATGTCCACGCCCGCAAAGACCGTACCAATGGTTTCTGCGGCACGTATGCATATCTCTTCCTGTTCCTGTGACAGGACACACCGCGCGGCAGTGCCGCCCTGACTGAGATTGTTGAGCCATGAACCATCTGCTGCTGTGCGATATATCGCACCGATGACGCTGCCATTGACCACGAATGCGCGAATATCGCGCCCCGGGTTTGCGATGAATTCCTGAATGTAGAGCATCTCTTTTTCGCGGATTAGTTCATCGATGAGTTGTTCGATTGGTTCGGGGCACGGTTCGTTATTCGGGTGAAATGCTTTGCCGTCTTTTACTCTCAAAATTCCGAGGCCTTTGTAGCCAAATACGGGTTTTATTACGGCATCGCCGAATTCTGCCAGTGTGTTCAGAGCACCTTTGGTGCTCTGGACTGCTCTTGTTCGTGGGACCGGCAAGTTCGCCTGTGATAAAAGGCAGGTCGAGTGGTATTTGTTTGCAGCGTTCTGTATTGCCTGCGGGGTGTTGACGATCAATGTTCCGTTCATTTCAAGCTGGTGTAGGATGTCGAATCTAAAAGAAACACCATCAAGTGTGCCTGCGCCCACATCGCGCACAATGATCGCATCAAGCTCGGCCAGGTCGGTGTCGTTTGCGCTGTGATGGACGCCATGGTGTATTGTAACATCTGCGGTTTGCAGGTTCAGGGTGATTGGGGTAATGTTTCTTTGTTTTGCTGCGGCTATTAGGGCTGTGGCTGTCCAGTCGGATGGGTTGGTTATTGCGATTCCGATTTTTTGTGTTGTGGTTTTCATTCTAATCTTTTATTATCGATCGTTCCATCATAATTTGAACAATATCCTTTCAAATTCCACTGCAATTGTTGGCGCTAGCCAGAAACCATCTTCAAGCATTTGTTGGAATATTGTTAGAGTCTCATTTTTGTCTAGCAATCCAAGTTTCACGGATTTCAACAGGATGAATAGTACACCTTTTGTTTTTAACCCGAGGACATTCGCAATTGTTGCCGCCTCCTCATCGTTTATGAGAAGTAAAGAATTGTTTTTTAAAGCAAGAGTAATGGCTTCTCTTTCACCTGCTCCAAGTTTGCAATTAAAGACATTCTCCATTTCGTTTATATTATCGGATATTCTCGTATTCTTAACAGTGATTTCATCATTTATCACCGCAGTTTCGATAATTTCAGCATCCGGATATCCATTTGATTTTCCAGCTGTCACGGCTTCTTTAAACACTTTATCAGGAATCTCTATTTGCCCGTACAATTCTTTGAGTAAATAAAGATTATTGTATTTGGCAAGCCATATCAGAATACCGGTATCAGCCACGGTCATAAGTCACTGATCTCTTTAAGAAGCCGATCTTTGGAATAATGGACACTGACATTTTGTTCTTTCAACTCTTTAAATAGTTCCTGTCGTGGCAATCCGGTAACTTCTGCCATTCTACCAATTGATATTTTCCCCTTCTTGTACTGCTCAACGGCATGTTCAATTCTTGTTTGCTTTAAGCCTTTGTTCAATAGATTGCGTAAGAGGGTTGAGCGTTCCACATGCTCGTCTATTGCAAGTGTATCGATCTCTTTCAGTATATTTGGTGCGATTCGCAAGGATATCATATTATATGTCATGTATTCTAATAGAATACAATTGTATTATAAGATTTCGCCTGTTTATCAGTGTTTGTTAAGACAAATATATCAAAATGCAACAACCTTAAACTATCCGATTCGCCTCAATTCCCTCACGCTCCATCAAACACGCAGCAATATCCACTACCTCATTCACAGCATCGATCACCACTCCATCCGCAGTAGCCACAACAACCCCCACACCCGCGTTCTTGAGATCAAAATCTACATGACGGGATGTACGCGCGCTACCATTTAGCGAATATATATGAAACCTGTTGTCAATATAACATGCAAGTTGTCCGCTTTTGCTCATCTGCGTATCCAGTAGAATGTTGACAGATCTTACGCTGTATTCAGAGAGGAACGAGAGAATCTTATTAACTGCTCTATAAGTAGTATCTGTATTGTTGTAGTTCCTAAAAACTCCTCTTGTGTCCCTAATAAACCCGTCATCCCCAAGCCAGAGATTTTCATTTTTTAGCATACTTTCGACGGTTATCAGTACGTTATAGCCATCGATCAGCACATCGCGCCCATTAATGTCTGCACATGCAAGCCTTTTTTCCCTGCGCACCGTTGCAATCTCTGGAGATCGTACGACCCTTACAAGTATGTGCCTTTCGTTTTCAGTCAAACGATAATGATCACTAACAAAACGTATTGCTGCGCTTATCGAATATCCGCGTGCAAGAAGATATCGAATGTCATGGGCTGGTTCGGTGAGTTTTTTGTAAAGGGCATCGGTGGAATTAAGCATTGAAAATAGTTTGTTGCCAGTAAGATTTATACATATCCCACACCAAATTGTGACGCATCTGGATTACGAAGCATCTGGATTACGAAGCATC
>DQIO01000294.1 GCA_020793555.1 Methanosarcinaceae archaeon
TTGAGTTGAATGTGCTCACAGGACAGTGTTTAAACAGAAGAATAGATGACATAGAGGTTGTCGGGAAAGAGGTGAAGGCATGGGCAAAATTTAGAAACAACAAAAATTCAAAAGTTAATTGGCAATTCACAACTGAGGATGCGCGGATAAAGTTATCTCGGCTTTATCCGACTTAGAGGATTGACTCGACACTAGCAGTCCAACAATAACAATGCCAAATAGTTTAGAATAATTCCACTTCATTTGTACCATCTTTATCCTCACTTTTCCAATTAAATGGAAATAAGTGTCCTTAATATGTAATTTGCAATTATCAATAATTATGTATACTATAAATATATTGAAAACAACAATATATATCTTTCCATTATAACTTGGCATATTTCCTATTGAGAATCGTGAGGTTTAAGAAGGGATTATATTCATTTCAAGTGACAATTCAGAATCTAACATTTGTTCAAAAGAAGTTTAAGAATTGTCTAAGAAATATGGAAATTAGTACTGACAACATCATATTTATCTGACATAAAAGCATTCAGTTGGATTACATAAAAATGTCAATTTTTTATGGGCCTGTGGTGTAGTGGATATCACTTTAGCCTCCGGAGCTTAGAACCCGGGTTCGATTCCCGGCAGGCCCGTGAATATCTAGCTTAAACAATAGTTCTAATTTGATATTATGCAATATGATGTAGTTGTTGTGGGTGCAGGTCCGGTTGGTGCTACTGCTGCACGGTATGCAGCATTGAATGGTGCAAGTGTATTGCTGATCGAAGAACATGCATCAGTGGGTTCGCCGGTTGGGTGCACAGGATTGCTAAGCACCCGTGCGATTTCGGAATGTGATGTTGAACCGACCAATGATTTTGTTTTAAACTCAGTACGTGGGGCACACGTTTATTCTCCAAATGAAAACTGTCTTCCAATTGATGGCGGAAAGACCAAAGCATATGTGGTTTCCAGGAAGATATTTGATCGGAAACTTGTAAAGATGGCAGTTGACGCCGGAGTTGATGTTTCCATTCGAACTCGTGCAGTTGGGCTTAGTAGAACCAACCGACTGCAAGAACTATCTGTTTTACAAAATGGGGTTCCAAAAACAATTACTGCTAATGTAATAATTGGTGCGGATGGCGTGCGTAGCAATATAGCACAGATGTCCGGTCTTGGGCAAGTGAAAAAAGTATTATCGGGGATACAGATAGAAGCACTATATTCATCCAATGACACCGATTTTGTAGAATTGTTCATGGGTTCACAGGCTCCGGGGTTTTTTGCATGGGCTGTGCCTGTGAATGATAAAGTATCTCGTATCGGACTTGCTGTTCCAGCAGGTAATGAATCTCATGCAGTGCAATATTTGAACGATCTGTTAAATTCGAATCAAGGTGTTTCGACGCGATATGGCGGAGGTGTTCTTGATATTGTATATGGAGGCATCCCGCTTGGGCCTCTTAAAAAGACCGTCGCTGATGGAGTGCTTATCGTGGGGGATGCCGCGGGTCAGGTGAAACCAACATCTGGAGGAGGAATATATACTGGTGCAGCCTGTGCAAAGATTGCGGGTGAAGTTGCAGCAGCGGCCGCTACTGAGGAAGATGCATCGGAAAATCGTTTGAATGAATATGAAAAAAGATGGCGTGCAAAACTTGGACGGGAACTTAACATCGGCATGAAGATACACGAATTTATGGGTGGTTTGATTGATGCTGATCTTAATGAACTGCTGGGTTCTATGAATACACCTGCGATTTTAGATATAATAACAGAATATGGGGATATGGATCACCCATCAATATTGATCAAAAAACTGTTGTCTCCGACGAACTCTCGGCAAATGATGAATGTATTCTGGGCATTTGCAAAAGCCGTATTGTGATTTTATATTGGTTTTAGCTTCAGTTTCAGATAGAACAGTCTCATTTACAAAGCTATCATCTTACCACAGTTATACAAATACGTGATTTTTAGTATATGCTTACTCCTTTTACACTTTTGAGTTTCAGTATCGAATCCACAAGGTCGCCAGGGATATTAGAATCGGTTATAATAGTAAGTCTTGGTTCACTAATGAAATATGGATCATCTGATACCGCTTGTCGAATGCTTATATTGTGGTCGGATATCACTCTTGAAACCTCTGCTAAAATGCCGGTGTTTGCCGCGTCATCCGGCGTGATAATAATTACACCAAGTCCAAGCAGTGGTGCTACATCGCGCAGGAATGGTATTGAACGAACATTTTGGAATATGTTCTTGAGCAATTTGTCTGAGAGTATAGTATCGGTAGTTGAATCCACAACACGCCTATCTACATCGGCTTCTTTTGCAAGTTGTGTATGGGCAATCTCAATTTTACCTGACACTACCTTTCCCTCATCATTTACCTGAAAACCACGCTCAAAAAGGATCATTAGAACCTTTTCCTGTGCAGGGTGTTTTTTAAATTTTTTGAGTACTGTGCTCCACATAACAATAAAGATGCATCTCAAGTTATAAAGGTATTTTTCAAAACAAAAAAATAAAACGAGAAAAGAATGGTGGGAAAATTCCACCAATGCAATTCACTGGTTAACCATTTCCCATATCCCAAACATTGTGTGCCAAAATGTGGCAGTTTTCTCCACAGTCTGTATATGCCGGACCGTGTGGTGTTGCATGGCATGATGAACAGGTTGGGATCTGGCCATGCCAGGTATGGCACTGTGCACAAGGTAGTTCAGAGTGCCTGGTTGCACTTTCTTCCATCTTGTATGTTGCTTCACTGTGACATCCTTCACAGAAACTTGTTGGTGTTGATGCCGGACAAAATATATTGGTTGGCTGGTGGGCTGAAACATGACAGGTCTGACAATCATCTGCAGTCATTGTGTCGTCATGTGTTTTATGGCAGTTTGTACATTTAGGTATTGAACCATGTTTGCTATGACACATCGAACAATCAAGATTATTGTGCTTTGTTGGAGATACCTCAAATTTGTTTTGTACATCTGCATGGCATGCTCCGCACACATCGTTTTCAACATCATTTACCTTAAATGCGTTCTCATTTGGTGCATGGGCATCTGTGTGACATTCGGCACATTCAGTGAATTCACCACCGTGGAACGATCCATGGCAGTCTGAACACTGTGGTATAAATCCATGTTGTTTATGGCAGAAATCACATCCTTTATTTGAGTGCTTTCCACCAAATTCTTCAAGATTGGTCACTGGCGTTAAGTGACATTCAGCACATACATCTTCAGACATACCTCTCTCGTGCCCTGAATGGCATGTTGTGCAATTCTCTACTCCTACATGTGGCTTAATAACACGTCTAGTCACCAATGCTTGATAATCTTCATGACATTTCAAACATCGTTCTTTATTTTCAAGAATAATATGGTCCTCTGGTTCCGGTGGCAGGGCAGTATCGGTTACGTAGAAAAGCAACATAGTTCCAATATCAGCTTTGAATTCAAGTTCACCTCTCGTACCTGATCCTTTGTGACAATCAATGCATGATACATTATGTGTATTATGTGCGTAGTCTAATGAATCACCAGGTTCATTGTATAGAATATATTTTGCTTCATGACAAAATTCACAAAATTCGGTTTTCTCTATAAAATGCATACCGCTCTGCCATGATACTAATGATGTTAGCAGGAATATACCCATAAAGATTATAATTATCAATCTTATTACTGCCATTTTTTACCTCTGTCAGTATTTCCGAATATTATGCCCATATGAAATAGCCCCATCAACCTACACCTCCATGTTGCCGGGTCATGGAAATGGCCATCTGATTACATATTCTTTAGTCGTGTTACAAACTCTTAGCACATATCTAACATGATAATTTTGAAACTTACCTCATTTTTGTATAATACAACTCATGACAGTTGCAGCACTTATTCGTCACCATTCCAAAATCCAGTTAGGACCTAAATCGCAATAATATTTCAGTCGGTGAATAATTATATTATGCTGCAATACTGTTACTTAGTGTATAACATGGTAACAATAAACTGCAACCTTAATAACTTTTCTGAAATCCAAATGTTAGCAGATTATTCGGATCAAATGAGACGTAGATTGGTGTTTAATAACAAAAGTAGTAAGAATGCAGAGTTTATCAGAATAAATCAGAAGACTCCTTCCTCGCTGCAAAGCAGCAGGGGGTGGTTTACGAGACTGTGTCACTTTTGTTCGCACATCATGTCAGCCCGCACCAGTTTTATCTCACCATAGGAGTAATCCTCACCAAGTTTCGCTTTGATGCGCGAAAGGAATTTGCTCCCCACCTCATCTATTGCATCTTTTATCATAGACTGTTTTTCCATATCAACCATGTGATCGATCGAATCAATATTTCCAGCCAGAATTAAGTTTTCAATATGTTCTGCAATTGTACTTTGGGTCAGGTTCTGAACCTGCGCAATTTCTTCAATCGACATGTGTTGACTGTAAAGTTCGAGTGTTTCCGCCACAGTTTGTGACAGGACATCAGAAGTTGCAGTGCGACTTTTTGAAACTTGTGGAGAACGACTGATCGGCTTTTCTGAGTGTGGTTTACTCGGTTTGTTCGGTTTGTTCGGTTTCCCATCATTTTCACAGAAATCCGCGATCTCTGCGAGGAACGTACCTCCATATTTCTCCAATTTATGCTCAGCCACACCTGTTATTTTCAAAAACTCCTGCGAAGTCTTTGGGCGTTTCGCAGCCATCTGCCGCAGACTTGTATCTGCAAAAATTATGTAGGGTGGTAAATTTGCACGGTTGGCCAGTGTTTTTCGAAGTACCCCTAACCTCTCGAACAATTCTGAATCGGTGCCGTTTAATGTCTTTATTGCAGTTGATTTGGAGGTTGACTTCGGCTTAGACTTTGATCCGGATTTCGATACCAATTTAGACTTTGACTTTGACTTAGACTCATATCCGGATCTGGCACCAACCCGACTTTCTTTAACCTGAACTTTCATCTCATCCGCAGGTTTTGTGATCTGTATGGATTCAATGTCACCCAATATCGCCATGCCCTTTGGATTTAATTTCAACAGCGGATACCTTGCACCTTCAACACCCAACGCCTCAAGCCGTACCATTTCACGTGCTATTGACTGCCACTGGGATTTAGAATATTCGCGACCTGTGCTGTAACTTTTTAACATGGTATGGCGGTTGCCAATGATCTTCTTGGTCTTTGCACCTACCAGAACATCGATTACATAGTTCATCCCGAATCTCTGGCCGAGGTCTTCCACGCACAGCAGCAATTTCTTTGCGGCCTCTGTACCGTCGAACATTTCTTTTGGTTCAAGGCACACATCGCAGCCTCCGCAGTTGTCGTCCTCAAGTTCCTCCCCGAAATATTTGAGCATCACTTTCCTGCGGCATGAATTTGTCTCACAATAACCAATCATATCGCGCAACTGGACAAGCGCGATGTCACGCTCCTGCTTTTTCCCCATTTTGTTGATGAAATACTCGATCTTGTATCGATCCCCATGACCAAAGAACAGGATACAGTCACATTCAAGACCATCTCGTCCGCCCCTGCCGGTTTCCTGATAATAACTCTCAAGGTTCTTTGGCAGGTCATAATGTACAACAAACCGCACGTTGGGTTTGTCGATACCCATCCCAAAAGCAACGGTTGCTACAATTATCTGGACATCGTCTTTAATGAACATCTCCTGATTCTTTGTACGCACTTTATCGGTCAGCCCTGCATGGTACGGCAGCGAACTAAAACCTGCTTTTTTGAGTTTCTTTGACAGAGAATCCACAGTCTTGCGACTCTGACAATAGATAATACCGCTTTTGCCTTTATTCTCCCACAGATATTGAAGCAAATGACCATATGTATCCTTTTTTGGCTTGACACGATAGAAAAGGTTCTTGCGGTCAAAACTGGCCACATATGTATTGTGTCCCTTGAATTTCAACTCTGAAACAATGTCATTACGTACCTTTGGTGTCGCAGTCGCAGTCAGTGCGATCATCGGTACGGAAGGGAATTTGCTCCTCAATGTCTTGAGTTTTCGATATTCAGGTCTGAAATCATGCCCCCATTCAGAGATACAATGGGCTTCGTCAATGGCAAACAAACTCACATTCGCATCCTTGAGCAAACCAAGAGTATCCGTCATCATAAGCCGTTCAGGTGCGACATAGAGTATCTTGATCCTATTGGCAGTTATGGATGCCTTGATATCTCGTATCTCGCTATAACTCAACGTACTGTTAAGATATGCAGCATCAATGCCATTCGCCTGAAGACTGTCAACCTGATCCTTCATCAGGGAAATTAAAGGGGAGACCACAACTGTCATTCCATTCATCAAAAGTGCAGGTAACTGGAAACAAAGCGATTTTCCGCCGCCTGTCGGCATCAGCACAAATGTATCTTTTCCGTTCAGGACATCATTGATGATATCCTCCTGAAGAGGACGAAAAAGCGTATAACCAAAGTATTTCTGGAGTGTTTTGTGCATAGTTATACCGATAGAGGCGGGGTTAAAAGTCGTATGAGTTGTATTGTTGTTGCACTTAATATGGCTTTACTGTATTTAACTTTCAGCCAAGTGGGGTGAAAGTAATCGGGTAGTCTTTCGCTTTTTTCCTGAATTTGTATGGGGAATGGATGTGGCACTGGAATATAGTTTCGGCTGAATTGTGGCATAGTAATTGTATCATTATATTGGAACCTATACACTAGTGTAATGTCAACAATATAATGTCGCCAATATTTAATCTGACAATGCCTTATTTTCTAATTATTTTCAAGACGCTGATTCACGCAGATTAACGCTGATTCGACCTTAAATCTGCGTTAATCAGTGTTAATCTGTGTCTGAAATGTTTATTGAATATTACTTTATTTTGGAATTGTTTAATGTGATCCATGTTTCCTATGATTGACACTTGAATGTTGACGTGACACTAGATGCCTCGGATTTGATTGAAGCAAAATCCGGGGTAGTGGCTGTAGGATGGCGGGTTCATGCTCGGTTTGGCAATCAATTGAAGGACATCTATTCGTATTTTATTAAGCTCATATATTGGGCAGCGCATTTCCAATACCGCATGCAGAGGATTAACTTGATATCAAAAATAGATGGACAAAAACCAATCAATATTAGAAAAATAGCGGGGGATGGATTCGAACCATCGATCTACGGGTTATGAGCCCGTCGGGATCTCCTGGCTACCCCACCCCGCTTCGAGGTGTGTTTATATTACTGGGGTACGATTTCACATAACGATATTATTACTGATAAAGGTTGCGTATGAATAACAGATTGCGGAGAGGGAAGATACCATTTAGGGGTCGAAAAAGAAAACATATAAATCAAGTGTTACTCAAATTCAAATAACAAATTATAATGAGGTTTTTCAAATGGCATTACCTGACAAATTCAAATGTGTAGTAACAAACTGGGATTACATCTACAGCCTTTGCAGAGACGTTTCAAACGACGTGAAAACTTCGGGCTACAAACCCGATGTAATAGTAGCACTCGCACGCGGAGGATGGTTTGCCGGACGTGTCATGTGTGACTTCCTCGGACTTGATGACCTGACAAGTCTTAAAATAGAACACTATATCGGCACAGCAGTCACAGGAGACGAACCGGTAATAAAGTATCCGCTTGCGGATACTGTCGTAGCCGGAAAGAACGTACTAATCGTCGATGACATCGCTGACACAGGCAAAAGTATGATACATGCAAAAGAATATGTGCTAAAGCAAAATCCAAAAGAGGTCAGGACAGCGACACTCCAATACCTGTACACATCCGAAATGGACCCTGACTACTGCGGCGAGCGAGTAGAGGAATGGGCATGGATCGTGTATCCCTGGAACTTCATCGAGGACATGATGGATATCATCTCAAGCCTTATGGTTAAAGAGAAAAAAGATGCATGGGACATTCCTGCCATAAAACATGGTCTATATACATACCACTCACTCGATTCGATATCATTTGAGATCGCACAACCCGGGCGCATGTTGGAAGTGCTTGAAGAAATGGAGCGCACCGGCAAGCTCACATCGCTGATAAAAGACGGAAAAAAGTTATGGAAACTTGCATAGAACGTGGGGAATCTAAATGAACGAAAATGTAGATATTGCAATAATCGGTGGCAGTGGAATATACGATGTCAGTCTGCTCGATGACGTGAGGGAAGTTAATGTGGATACACCATTTGGACCACCGTCCGACAATATCACGATCGGTGAACACGGCGACAAGACCATTTGCTTCCTGCCACGGCATGGGATCGGGCACAGGATATCACCATCCCTACTAAACTCACGGGCAAACATCTTTGCACTCAAGAAACTTGGTGTCAAACGCATAATCGCAGCATCTGCGGTCGGCAGTTTGAAGCAGGAACTCGCACCTCTTGACATCGTCATACCTGACCAGATATATGACCGTACAAGATCAAGACCAAGTACCTTCTTTGAAGACGGCATAGTAGTACACATGGGTTTTGCCGACCCGTTCTGCCCTGCCCTGTCAAAGACCATACTTGACATCACGAAAGAAAAAGGCTACAACGTCCACAATGGCGGAACATACGTATGCATGGAAGGTCCCCAATTTTCAACACGGGCAGAATCGCGCGTGTATAAATCACTTGGTTTTGATATCATCGGCATGACTGCCATACCCGAAGCGAAACTCGCACGCGAAGCAGAAATGTGCTACTCCATGATCGCCACGGTCACAGATTATGATGTGTGGCATGAAGAAGACGTAACCATTGAGAAGGTTATTGAAAATGCGATGAAGAACGAAGCAGCTGTCAAAGACATCATTACGGCTACGATCGAAAAGGTGTCACCAGCGCAGGATTGCATTTGCAAAGATGCACTAGCGGGTGCCATCACAACAGTGCAGAGCATGATCCCTTATGAGACAAAGCAGAGACTTGACCCACTCATCGGCAAGTATCTTGTCGATTGAACAAAGACCGTCTTCGGAATCGTAAATACTTAAATACACCACAGCCCATAGTAAAGATCGGTGAATCGATGCCACACAAATGTACCAGATGTGAAAGCGTTTTTGAAGACGGAGCTTCCGTAATATTGGACGGCTGCCCAAACTGCGGCTGGAATAAGTTCCTTTATGTTGGCAGCATGGAGCCTGCCCCCTCAACTAAGGATGAGGACTCAGAGGACACAATTGTTTCCGATATCATCGATGAAACCAAAAAAAACACAGAGGATGCAACAACTTCCGAGCATGTTCCTGCTGAGAAATTCATTAGGGAAATTGATGAGATACTCGGTATCGACCATCAGGAACGCAGTGTGACAGAAGATGATGGCGAGCGTGTAGAATCCGTCCGGATCCTTGGTCCCGGCTCCTATGAACTAAATCTTGATTCACTTCTTGAACGAAAGGAGATCGTGATGGCGATCAAGCAGGATGGAACGTATGCTGTAGATTTGGCATCGGTATTTAAGAAAGATAAGAAGAATAAGTGATTTAGTATATATTCTAACCACTTTTTTGCTACAAGTTAATCTAAGGCTTGATTAGATATTGTGCTATATGTTTCCCAAACTGTTCGATATCTTCTAAGTTATTTTCCAGATAATAATGAAGTTTTTCAACATCAATTTTTGAGTACATATGTACAAGAACATTTCGAAATCCTGCCGCAGGTGCCAGATTTATTGCAAATTTTTCAGGTAGTATTCCGTGTTCACCAAGAACGAGAAAAACATCTCTATACGTGTCGGGCCGCTTTAGTTTTTCCCTTGAAATTATCATCTCACCGATATCGATCATACATTCCAGTGCAACTTCTATATACCGTTCTACTGCACCCTTCAATGTATGATCAGACATCATGTCTTCCATATCGTAATACTGATACTCCCTTAAATATGACACATACTCCTCAAGAAGTTCCAGTTTAGAAGCAATCTCATCACTCATGCAAATCCACTCTGTGCAACCCTATTGAGGATATTATTCGTATGCTGCTCAATATAGTGCTTTTCATCCAGATATGTCGATAAGGTCATCGTTTCGAATTGGATGCGTATTGATTCATCGGATTTCAAAATTTTGCCGTTCTTGATGATGTTATAATTTAAAAGAAGAGGTGCATCGTTCATCACGACCAGATCAACCTTGTCTGTTTTGAGGATACCGGTAAGTTCGCTGATGAGGCTCAATTCCGCACCAAATACATCTTTTTTTGACAAACTTTCATCAAACTTGACAGCAATATCCACGTCACTTAACTGATTTGCATCCCCTCTGACGGTTGATCCGAACAAATATGCAAGAGTTACACTATCTTTAGTTTCAAAAAACTCGATGAGTTCCTGTTCAAATCGTATCATATTATTTTTATTTAGTTCGTACCATCTATATATCTTGTGTGGCTTGAAACAACTACATATAGGAGAATCTGATGGATAAGTTTGCAGACAAACGTTTCTGGGAAATTGACCTCCTGCGTGGAATTGCGATACTCCTTATGATTATTTTCCATACCTTGTATGACTTCAATTACTTCGGAGGCTATAACTTCGATCTCAATTCAGGTCTATGGTCCTATGTGGGGCGCGCATCTGCCATGATGTTCATTTTTGTGGTCGGAATATCCCTGACCCTCAGCTACTCAAGAGCAATTGAAATGAATATGTCAAAACCGGAGATGTACCAAAAATACATAAAAAGAGGCGGGAAGATATTTTCATGGGGGCTTGCCATAACTCTCATCACATGGCTATTTTTGAAAGATGGCGTTATTGTTTTTGGAATACTTCACTTCATCGGATTATCGATTATACTCTCATATCCATTTTTGGGACTGCGCACCTACAACCTGCTGATAGGTGCAGGCATCATACTTACAGGATTGTATTTAGGCGACCTTGTTTTTGATTTCTCCTGGTTGTTATGGCTCGGACTAAAACCATATGGCTTCTATACTCTCGACTATTTCCCGATCCTTCCATGGTTTGGCATAATACTGATCGGCATATTTGCCGGTAATTCATTGTATCCGAATCGCACGCGAAAAATTGCCATCAAAAACCACACCGGGTTTTTACCAATACAGTTGTTCTGCATGCTTGGCAGAAGATCATTGCTAATATATCTCATCCATCAGCCAATATTAATCGCTTTGCTCTACCTTCTGGGTTTTGTGGATATTGGGTCATTATTTTGATGAGTTTTTGCAACGCACCAATTGTCTGACGTATAGTAAAGTAACTTACTTGACAGTACATGAGGGGGTAAAGATTAAAAATACAAATTATTGACCTTAACATGTTGGAAATGGTCACAAAAAATCTGTGATCAACTTTTGCCTCACATCTATCGTCTCAAAATTCGACACTCCAACACCAAGAAGCCGAAATCTCCTTTTCCCCATAAATTCGCGCATCAGGTCTTTTGCAATTATCTTTATAGTTTCAAGATCTGTTGAATACACCCTGAGCGACCTTGCCCTTGTATATGTAGAAAAATCCTCAAAACGTACCTTAAGTGTGATCGTTTTGAACAAAAACTTCTTTTTCATCAGGGATACATGTACACTCTCTGCAAGTGAGTCCAGCACCTGTTCTATGACATATGGATCTGCCGTATCCTCATCGAACGTGTCTTCTTTACTGATGGATTTAACATCTCCGCGCTCCACCACTTCCCCATGATCGATGCCTCTTGCCATCTGGTGCATCTTTATACCATATTTGCCGAACCTCTCGATCAACAACTGAACATCACACGCAGCCAGATCCCATATTGTCTTTATATCCATACCCAGTAATATATCAGTGGTTTTCTTTCCAACACCAGGGATTCTGGAAACCGGCAGAGGAGTTAGAAAATCCACCACATCCTCTGGCTTCACAACAGTCAATCCATCAGGTTTTTGGAAATCAGATGCAATCTTTGCAACCAATTTGTTCGGAGCAACACCGATCGAGCAGGTAATTCCCTCACGTAAAAGTATCTCATCTTTTATGTTTTGTGCAAGTCGGGATGCCACAACACAATCTTTCACATGATCACTGACATCAAGATATGCCTCATCCACACTCACCTGCTGGAACATATCCGTGAATCCCCGCATGACATCCATAATTCGATGTGATACATCTTTGTAAAGTTTCATGTTCACCCGAAGATATACTGCATCAGGACACAGTTTGTACGCTTTTGAGATCGGCATCCCCGAACGTATGCCGAATTCCCTGGCTTCATAAGAACATGTACTGACGACACCCCTACCCGTACCGTTCTTTGGATCGGAACCAACCACAACGGGCTGTCCTTTTAGTTGAGGATTCTCACGCACTTCAACTGATGAGTAGAAACTATCCATATCTGCATGGAATATGATGCGAGTTTTGGATGTTGTGGACTGAGTCATTGCTTGTTATTTCAACGCCTTTGTTGAAATCATTAACCATCCAGCCCAAAATGATTTAACCGTGAAGACCATCGAATACCCTTATACTAACCGAGAAAATTCTCACTCCGCTTGAATTTACTCGCACTATATATTTATAAAATATATACAATAAAGAAAAGCGTGATAACAATATGTACCAGCAATTAGCAATAGCAGCATACATAGTCGTTTTATTCCTGACCTTGCGCGACATTCGTATATTCAAGCGTACGCGCCTTGTTTCATACAGAAAAGGAGCACTAAGAGGACTGGCGGCTTCAACCGTTGTACTGCTTGGCACATTCTTTGTCGGTGCCAACCCGAATCTTGGTTTGCTCATTGTACTCATAGGTCTTTACATCAACCGTAAGGGTATCAGGGAGGATGTTTTTAGGGACACGGCTGCAATGGACCGATTTCTTGGAAAAACTGACTATCATGGATCGGATGAAGTATAAGAATAGGAATGAAACATAAGATCGAACCGACAATAATCTTTCAATCCAAAAGTATAAATGGAAAGGTTATCAATAAGCGGTTACCTAAATATATCGTTATAATCATAATAAAATTATCAGATTAATTTTGGAGATCAATACATGGGAAATATTAGACAGAAAAATATCAAGAACATATCATTTCGCTTATTAGAGAAATATGAAGGTGTATTCACAAAAGATTTTGATGAGAACAAGCATCTTGTCACCAAATACACCGATATTGAGAGCAAGGTTATCAGAAATCGTGTCGCAGGATATGTCACACGAAAGATAACACACGTTCGCCCAGAATAATAATATAAAGGCGGAGATACAATGTTCAAAGGGGTTTTACCGGCGCTGATCACTCCTTTTAAAAGAGACGGCTCTATTGACAAAAACGGATTCCGGGAAAACGTCAGTTTTGTAGAGGCAGGTGGCATCTCAGGCATTGTACCCTGTGGAACAACAGGGGAATCCGCAACTCTTTCTACAGCCGAGCATGAGCAACTGATCGATATTTCAGTTGATTGTGCAAATGTTCCTGTTGTGGTTGGTACAGGTTCAAATAATACTGCAGAAGCGGTAGAGCTTACGAAATATGCAGATGACGCAGGAGTGGACGGAGCGCTCCTTATATCACCATATTATAACAAGCCCAACAATGCAGGACTGATCAAGCACTTCAAAACAATTGCCGAATCGGTGGACATTCCTTTACTTTTATACAACGTTCCCACCCGCACGAGTCAGGACATGCCGCTTGAAGTTATTTTTGAACTTTCAAAAGTCGATAATATCGTGGGTATTAAGGAAGCGAGCGGAAATCTCGACAAGGTCAGCCAGATAATCGAAAATACGGCTGACGAGGATTTTTCAATCATCTCAGGTGATGATGGACTTACACTCCCAATTATCACACTTGGAGGCAGTGCAGTGATATCGGTTGTTGCGAATATTGTCCCCCAAAAAATGGTAGATCTATATGATGCTATCAGGAATGGCGATATATCAACAGCGAGAAATATCCACTATGAACTCGCACCGCTTATACGTGCGCTGTTCAATGAAACTAATCCAATTCCTGTAAAATGTGCTGCTGGATTAATCGGACTCGCAAGCGGACCTCTAAGGTTACCCCTTGCACCAATTAGCAGCGATAATGAACGGATACTTATAGATGCACTAAAAAATATAGGTGCATTAAATGGTTAACGATAGCATCAATGTAGCAGTAACAGGCGCATGCGGTCGCATGGGCGGTATGATCATTGAGAATATCGTAAAGACCGACAATATGCAACTTTCGGCTGCTTTTGACATAAACAATATCGGAAAAGATGCCGGAGAGATGGCGCACATCGGGGCCTTGGGTGTTGTCGTATCGGATGCAAATGACATCAAAGCGGTGTTGACCGAAACGAACACAGATGTCCTGATCGATTTTACAATTGCACCTGCAACAGTTATCAATGCACCCGCAGTAGCCGAATGCGGTGTGAACCTGATTATAGGCACAACAGGATTTTCAGAACAGCAGAGAACTGAGATCGATAACGCAATTCTAAAGAACAACGTTTCAGCAGTCATATCACCAAATTATTCAGTTGGTGTCAATGTATTTTTCAACATATTGAAAGAAGCAGCAAGATCACTTTCCGATTATGATATCGAGATTATCGAAGCCCACCACAACCAGAAAAAAGACGCTCCAAGCGGCACTGCCATAAAAGCGGCAGACGTGATAAGCGAAACACTTCGCGGCAAAGAATACGTATATGGGCGAAACGGTCTTGCACCACGCGGCAAGGAGATAGGGATACACGCTGTTCGCGGCGGCGATATTGTTGGTGATCATACTGTCCTGTTCGCAGGAAATGGCGAACGCATTGAGATTAAACACCAGGCGCATTCGCGACAGGCATTTGCAGGTGGTGCAGTGAAAGCGGCTGCATGGATTTGCAATGCAAAACCCGGCATCTATACAATGGATGATATTCTGGGATTTTGAGATCAAAAACCTTATTACTTACTAATTTGGTATCTATTCAGCTATGCATAAACGTTGTCGGTAGATTGAATAGTTCATAAATAGATAG
>DQIO01000293.1 GCA_020793555.1 Methanosarcinaceae archaeon
TTTTCAAGCAGTATCGTATTTGCATGTTTGGGTTGTGGGTTGGCAGCAGTGAAATACGCCGCCTATGGCGGGAACTGATGCCACGTTTTCTTAACTTCCAGTCAATTGTTGTGCCACTATCTATTTATGAACTATTCAATCTGCCGACAACGTTTATGCATAGCTGAATAGTTACCCAATTTGTACAATGGAAGAAACATTTGTAATCAAATCAAACATATCGTTTTGCATATACTGACTGAATCCATCAAAGACGACATACAATTTTCAAATCATGCAAGAACAGTTCTATATTTTCAGTTGTCAGATGTGGCATTAAAACAAGCCGCAGGGCACGTGGTGTTCGTGTAATAGACACCTGCCATCCAAACTCCTCACGAAGTCGTTTTCTCACCAGATCGGCATCAGGAACATCAAGAGCCACCACGTTCATGACAGGTTCGATCAGTGGTTCAATACCGATCTCTCTCGCTCCGGCTACAACCATGTCCGTAAGTTCCATGCACTGGTCCACAATACGCCGGTATCCATCATTTCCAAGATGTTTCATGACAGCATATGTTCCGGCAACCGTGGCACCGCTTCTGGTTCCTGTAAGGGAATACTGTGTATCGACAGTAAGATATGGTGTATGGGTCTGGAGATGATGTAGATGTTTAAGATCCCTGAACAACAATCCGCCTGAGGGGATGGTACTAAGTCCCATCTTGTGAGGATCGATCCCAATGGATGTAACACCTTCAAGCGCAAAATCAAATGCCGGCGGGTTTTTTAAAAACGGGATAACAAAACCGCCAAAAGCGGCATCTACATGAAGAAATATGCCTTTTTCAATCGCAAGTTCCGACATCTCCTTTATCGGATCGATCTGACCGAACTCGGTCGAGCCCGCTATTCCTACAAGTCCGATAGTGTGTTCATCAACAAGGCTTTTCATAGAATCCATGTCAACCTTGAACTCGGAATCAAGTGCAGCTTTTCGAACCTCAATTTCAAGCATATCAGCGATCTTGTCGAAGGAAAAATGGGCGGATTCGGGAATAATCACGTTTGGTTTTTTGACATTGCATATATTGCACATGGCGCGAAGCGCCTGGATATTGGATTCCGTTCCGCCTGTGGTTACATATCCATGCACGGATGGACCGTTCATAAGATCCCCCATCATCCGCATAACTTCAAGTTCAAGATCATGTGTGCCCGGGAATAATCCAAAATCACCAAGATTTGATTCAATGTATTGCATGTGAGCCTTGACCGCAATCTTATGCGGATGGGTACACATGGCACTCAAGACACGCTCGTATGTAGTATCGCGTATTTTTGTTTCATCTAGAAAAGCGAATATCTCTTTTTCTGAAACACCATTATCATTCATACGTAAGCAGGATGCTATAACCTATTTAAAATGGTTGTGATTTGGTAAGAATAATAAATTTTCTACAATATGCAAAGAAAAAGTTTAATATGCTTCACTTCCTTCATATATTGGAACTCAAGTGTTCCGAAAAGTTAGGCGTTGCAAGGTTTGAACTGGATGGCAATACTATACTTCCATATTACAACGCAGGATCGATATACGAAGGGCTGCGGATGTCGCAGATGTAAGGATTGTTATTGAAAAAATAGCGAAATAAAGAGTGGTATTGATATAAAGACAGCAGCCGAAATCATATCAGGGGTCCATTTGTATTCCCTGATTGTTTGGTTGAAATCTGATGGCGAGAAATCATTTTCCAATAGTATATCTGAAAAGATCGATATGTTGTTTGAAGGTATCGGGGAGTGAACATTATACACAACATCTGCCACCTCAAATAAGTACCTATATCAATCATTATAACAATTATTTTGTGATGTCATCATCCTGTGAACAAATAATATCCGGAACAATAATTGTTGGTATGGAGTTCGAACCTGTTGATGGTTATATTTGCTTAAAAGACGGGATTATATCTGAGATTGGTGAAGAACCCTCAAATACAGGAACCATCATAGCACCTTGTTTTGTAAATTCCCATACTCATATAGGGGATTCTGTGTGTAAAGATCCATCACTTGGCAGATGCGTGGGATCTGAGATAATACGCGATCTTGATTCACTTGTCCGCCCTCCGAATGGTCTTAAACATCAGATATTACGACGTACTCATTATCAGGCAATTGTTAAAAGCATGAGGGGTACTATTTTAGATATGATCACTACCGGCACGTGTGCATTTGCGGATTTTCGGGAAGGCGGGGTTGTTGGCGTATTGGCATTGAAAGAAGCAATCGGTGATCTTGGTATAGGATCATTGGCATTTGGCAGACCTGACAAGCCCGATGCTAAAATTACGGACGTACTTGGCGAGGTAGACAGGGTACTCAGGAATGCGGATGGAATTGGCATTAGCGGAGTCAATGATATGGATATTGGAATGGTTCGGAAAATTGTCAAATATACGAGGGAGCAAAAACGATTATTCGCCATTCACGCAGGAGAAAAAGATCGTACAGATATTGAAGAAGCACTGTCACTAAAACCGGATATGTTGATCCACATGACACATGCCAACAATAGTGATATTTTAATGATGGCTGATGCAGATGTGCCTGTGGTTGTTTGTCCACGCTCGAATTTTGTAACCGGGGTTGGAATGGCACCGATATGTGACATGATTGAGGCAGGAATTAAAGTTGGAGTTGGAACCGACAATGTAATGCTTAATTCCACCAATATGTTTGCAGAGATGGAAATCCTTTCAAAGATATTTGGACTTGATGACAGACAAGTATTTATGATGTGTGCGCTTAATGGGGGTCAAATATTGGGACTTGATGGTTTTGGTTCAATTGAAATAGGAAACAAGGCACATCTTATGCTTCTCAATGGAAATTCAAATAATCTTTCAAATATTCAGGATCCACTAAGTGGGATTGTCAGGCGAGCAAGGCCTGATGATATTTTATCTATAATAAATGTATAAATTTCAACTTGAAGTTTAATTTTAACATTTGGGTAATAGAGAGGGAAATATGAGCAGTGAATTATACAAGAAAATTCTGATTACAACCGATGGGTCGGAACCAAACAAAAAAGCAGTTTCATACGGTATTGAACTCGCAAAATTGAGCGGTGCAAAAGTAAATGTTGTGTATGTGGTTGACACAGCAGCATTTGCTTCCATTCCAATGGATACGGGGTGGGAAATGATGTATGAGCTTCTGCAAAAAGAAGGTGCAGAGGTGACTCAAAAGATCGTTGAAGATGCAAAAGCATCAGGTATTGATATCGAAGAATCACTACTTGAAGGACATCCAAGTCACGAGATCATTGAGTTTGCACAGAATAATGACATTGATCTGATTGTGTTGGGCACGCTTGGTAAGGGTGGATTGGACCGATTCTTGCTTGGCAGTGTGGCAGAGAAGGTAACACGCAATTCCAATGTGCCTGTACTTGTGGTACGTGGAAGTTCTAAGAAGGAAAAATAAACTTGTTTTTATTTTATGGGGTGAAAAAACATGCCAAAAAACACGACTATTGAAGAGATCATGGTTAGAGATGTTATATGTGCATCCCTGCCCGGTTCAAGGGATGAAGTTCTTAAGATATTACAGGATAAACACATTTCCGGTGTTCCGGTACTTAAGGAAAATAAGGTTGTTGGGTTTGTAACCCGTACTAATTTACTTGAAAAACCCGAAGAGGAGCAACTTGCACTACTCATGGAACGTGATCCTATTATCATTACACCTGATGCGGATATTACTGATGCAGCAAGGCTCTTAGTTGACAATGAGATTCGAAGGTTGCCTGTATTGGAGAACGACAAACTTGTAGGGCTTGTGACGATCGCTGATTTAATTGGGTCGATGGCTGACCTGAATATTTCAGACCCGATCGGGCAATACCTGAACAATGGTGTTGTGCCTGTGTGGAATGAAACACCCCTTCCTGTTGTGGCAAGGGCTATGGAACTTGCACACGTTAAAGCTGCGCCGGTCCTTGATTCTAATCTGGATCTTGTTGGAATAATATCTGATCGTGATATTATCGGTGCAAGTGTTATAGAGGACACTGTGGAGATGTCTGATATGTCTGCAGGTGCGGATGATGATGCATGGACATGGGAATCCATGAGAGATACTATGAGCATTTATTACAGTGTCTCAAGGATAAAGGTTCCAAATATTATTGTAAAGGATATAATGGTAAAAAGTCCAATCACCGCGGCATCAATTTCAGGAGTCAGTGACTGCGCACGCAAAATGAAACGCAGTAAGTTTGACCAGATGCCTGTTGTGAATGCGAACCAGAAATTGCTTGGTATCCTTCGGGACCGCGATTTGTTGAAGGCACTCATTGACCATTAGACCGTTAATTGTTGAAACAGGTTGAAAAAGGCGGCTGAAAGGTTGCGCATTTGGTTGGTTGTGGCGGCGGCATTTATTGGAATTATTACCATGGTGTCGGTATTATATCTGGCATATCCCTATTCCAGTTATGCATGAACACATTTCCCTGAAACCGACTCAAATTTTTCTTTTTCGATTGAGGGAAACCTGCCCTATTAACAAGACGTTAATGTTTACCAGTTACAACGCTTCTAAGCCGGCTTCAAATCCCGTTGTGACCATCAATGGCAACACAACCAATTATGCCGGAAATCTCGATGAGACAATGATAAGTGAGATTAGTTATTTGAAAGAAACACTATACTGATACAATGATGGGTAAAACAGGTGAATAGTATGGAACGACCTTTCACATTCATAAATTCAGCAATGTCTGCAGACGGCAAGATCTCTACAAATGAGCGAAAGCAGGTTCGTATATCCGGAAACGTGGATTTTGAAAGGATGGATGAACTTCGTGCAACATCCGATGCCGTGATGGTGGGTATTGGTACTGTTCTTGCTGATGATCCAAGCCTGACGGTTAAGTCTGAAGCGCGCAGGGCGAAGCGTAAGCTGAATGAACATGAGGAAAATCCGGTTAGGATTGTGGTTGACAGCCAGGCAAGAACACCACTTGATGCCGACATTTTCAAAAAAGGGGTTGGTACACGGGTTATTGCTGTTTCGAAGTCGGCTCCGCGCGATAGGGTTCAGGCATTTGGAAAAGTGGCAGTGGTAATTGAAGCAGGCGAGGACAAGGTTGATCTGTCTGAACTTGTTGTGCAATTAAAGAAGATGGGGATTGACCGTTTAATGGTAGAAGGCGGGGCAAGATTGAACTTTGGGATGCTCTCAAGCGGTCTTGTGGATGAGATCTATAGCTTTGTAGGAAATTTGATAATCGGTGGTGCCGTATCGCCTACTCTTGTTGATGGAATTGGTTTTCAAGAGAATGAAATATTGGAGCTGGAGTTTATGTCGTTCGAGAAAATGGATGACGGGGTAGTTTTGAAGTGGCGTGTAAAGGCGACACAAACGTTTGATTGATTCTCTTTTGTGAAGGTATATAAAGTCAAAGGTTTCGGGACTATACAATGCAAAAAATACAAGGAGAAAAAATAATCGATTTTAAATAGTTTCAAGCTTTTTAACTGCCAGATACTACTTTAGTAACTTTTCACGATAAATTGATATATTGAATGATGAATTATAAATCACATTATTCAACTGACAAACGTCTTAAAAGACATTCACAATTCAACCGGAGGAACATAATATGAAACAGCAAGTAGAGGTAAAAACACTTAAAGAAGGAAAATACGTTGTTGTAGACGACGAACCATGTGTGATCAAAAACATTACAAAATCAAAACCTGGGAAACATGGCTCTGCAAAGGCAAGGATCGATGTTATCGGTATTTTTGATGGTCAGAAACGTTCTATTATAAGTTCTGTTTCGGCAAAGACCTATGTTCCTTTAGTGGAGCGTAAGAACGCACAGGTTCTTTCAGTAGGTGCTGGCATTGCACAATTAATGGATATGGAAGATTACTCCACGTTTGAACTCCCTATTCCTGATGAGTACAAGAACAGGGCTGTAGAAGGCGCAGATATCACATACATTACAGCAATGGGTAAAACAAAGATCGACCTCAGGTAGATTTTTTTTACTTCACTTGTCTTACCGGTTATGTTCAACCAGCCTAAAATGATGGATGCCCCATCCGAATACGGAACTGCTGAATATGTAATATTTGGCGTACCATTCGATGGCACATCATCATTTAGGGCAGGCAGCCGCTTTGCACCGGATGCTATGCGCAAAGCATCTGCAAATTTTGAGAGTTATAACGCTTTTTTTGACATTGATCTTGCAGAATTACCAATCCATGATGCAGGAGATCTTGAGCCGTATGCATCCGTAGATGATACACTACGTGACCTGTTCTATGCTGTAGAGCCAATTGTAAAGGACGGTAAGATCCCGATCATGCTCGGTGGTGAGCATTCACTGACCCTGGCCTGTGTCAATGCATGTGCCAAATACGCAGGCGATGATTTTGGAGTTGTGGTACTTGATGCACATTTTGATCTCCGTGATGAGTACAGTGGTTTGAAAAATAACCATGCGTGCGTTTCAAGACATATCATTGATGAGGTTACTGACAATTATGTTTCGATCGGGATTCGAAGCGGACCTAAGGAAGAGTGGGATTTTGCCAAGGATAACAACATCAGGTATTATACACCGGATGACGTTGCAGAAAAAGGGATAAAAAGCGTGGTAGATGAGGTTATAGAATATCTCGATTGCAGTAAGATATATCTTTCACTGGATATGGATGCACTTGACCCCTCATTTGCTCCGGCACTGGGGACACCTGAACCTTTTGGTTTGAATGCTCTGGACGTTCGTGAAGTAATACGAACCCTTGCACCCATGTCAGTTGGTTTTGATATTGTTGAGATCGCACCGGAGTACGATGGCGGGCAGACTGCTATGCTTGGTACAAAACTGATGCGTGAGTTCATTGCTGCACATGCGGCTTCTGTGCGGGATTGAATAACTAGTTCAGGATAAAAACGGGCCACCACGCGCGTGTAGCGCGGCGCTGTCCTTCACCACTTCCCTGTATACACATCGAAAAATCAATCGCTGTTAAGTGCATTTGTGTTTGCACGGATTACTCATGACGTAGGAACGGCGTGTTTTATGAATGCGGGTGGGTAGTAGCAGGGCATGGGTATTTGGGTTGTGCATCAACATTTAATTGAAACCAGCTAAACAGACACGGATTTCAACATCAGAGCACATATTTTTCTGTGTATCACAGGTATGCTTTTCTACAGATATTTGGCATGGAAATGCAAACATCTTAATTTAAGCATTAAGCGGCTTGTGGAGGAGTTAGATGACATACGTCTTGCTCTTGTGCAGGGGAATGAAAGTGGGAAAGTTGAGATGGTGGTTGAAGAGATGAATGTAAAACAAGCCCGATTGTTTTCTTTGCTGAATTTGGAGAAATTTATGGATAACTAAATATATCGATAGCAGAGGGGTTTATGTTTTGCTAGGCCATACAGCGATTGGGTCGCTTGATATTGTTTTTTCTTGCATCTTTGAAACTCAAGTTAAAACAATTAAGCCATTGAATTGTTAACTGCTGCCCGATACAAAAAGGGTTATGAAAGGCTTGAGCCGGATGTGGTGAAAGTCGCAAGTCCGGTTCTTAGAAGAGGGAGAGCGAGTAATCGCTCTTTCTTATTCAGCGTTGAAGTGGTTTTAGTTTCAGATAGAACAATCTCATTTAAGCAGTTATCTCACCACAGCTAGACAAATACCAATCCCCTAATCCCCTTCACCCACACTAACAATCGCAATAAGTTCATTCACGCAAGCAACCGCGATCGGTGTTCCCCCACGGGTTCCAACACAGGTAATAGACGGCACATCCATCTTGCGTATTTCTTCCTTTGATTCTGCTGCATTAACAAAACCGACAGGCGTTCCAACAATCAATGCAGGTCGCACGCCATGTTCGATAAGCCTGCACACTGTAAGTGCTGCGGAGGGTGCATTCCCGATTGCGATAATCGCACCATCGAGCCTGTCCCTGCATGCAAGATAACCTGCAGAGGTTCGGGTAATTCCGTACTCGTGCGCGATCTTTGCATCCGCGTCCTCATCAAGCACGCAGATAATATCGCAGTTGTGCCCTTTCTTACTGATCCCGACCTTTACCATGTTGATATCAACAAATATAGGCGCGCCATTTTTGATCGCTTTAAGTCCTGCATCGATCGGATTATTGTTGAACCTCATAATCTTTGCCACCTCAGGGTCGCCTGTCGCAATCATACAGCGCTGGCGCACGCGGTCTTCCAGTGTTTCATCGCCCACGATCTTGCGCGCGATATTGCGGCTTGTCATGGATATTGCCTTTGCTTCCTGTGTGTGTGCACCAAGATCCTTGCAGGCGTTTACAAGTTCAGGGTCTATCTCTGTTGTAAACTGCACAAGATTACCAAGCTCATCAAGTGATTTTGATTCTGTTTTTGTTGCGTCATCGTTATTAATAGTCATATTTACGATGATACCCCCTTGGAGTAATTATCAGTTTTTTACCATTATTTTCCCATATGCGGGATTCGCTATTTCCGATAAGTATCGTAGTTCTCATATCTACCCAATCGTCATACTCAAGCACTTCCCCAAGGGTTGTGACAATCGCTTCTTCGTCGCTTTCCCGAAGCGCATTCTTGACAAGCCCGACAGTAACAGAATCCGCTTTGTGCCGCTTGATTATCTCAATCGCACGTGAAAAGTTGGAATTGCGCTGGCGGCTCTTCGGGTTATACAGGGATATAATGAAATCTGCACTTGCCGCCGCCTCAAGACGTTTCTCGATCACGTTCCAGGGTGTCAGCAGATCGCTCAAACTAATAACTGCGAAATCATTAACGATCGGCGCGCCAAGAACACTTGCAGAGGCTGTTATGGCTGTTACACCTGGCAGCACCTCAATATCAATCCCGGCTCCCGAATTTTCCGCAACTTCAAGTACCAGTCCTGCCATGCCGTAAACATTTGCATCCCCCCCGCTGATGATAGATACGACCGAAGTTTTGGCAAGTTCAACAGCCTTTTGCGCGCGATCTACTTCTTTTCCCATCGAACTGCGGATGACATTCTGTCCATTAATCAGGCTCTTTATCTGGTCAAGGTATGTACCATTGCCGATCACGAAATCCGATGCTGCAAGGACATCCCGCGCACGGATTGTGAGATGTTCCACGGATCCGGGTCCTATTCCGATAATGTAAAGTTTTCCTTTTTGTGTCATTGTAATAGTCTCATTGTGCGATTGCGATTGTGATCCTTCCATATATTTTCTTCCTTAGTATAAGTTTTTTATTATTTGAAAGTGACAGTGCGGCAGGTTCTGCCACACCATTTAATCCAAAGCGGTTTGCCTGTGAGGCAGAAGGCGCATCAAATTTATTTAGTACATCATGCGGCACAAACTCGATATCGATATCAAGTTCCTGTGCGGCTTCAAGCAAACCTGCCTCGTTCTCTTTCATTTTGGCAGATGCGAGCGCATGCACGTTGTCCAGTTCAGCACTAATTTCATGCAGTGCCTCGTTGATCGCGCCGATTACCTCTTTTGATGTGACACCGCGCCGTGTGCCTATACCGATGATCACAATGACTCTCCCTTATTTTTCTTCAGCACAGACACGTCATCCCCGACAACGACTACTTTCGGACCCCGTATTTCAAGCAATTCCACATCCTGCTCAAGCAGGGCGCAGTTTACGCTTATTGTGGATTCCTTGTTCACAATATCGCACCCAAGGGCATCTGCGATGCCCTCGACAGAGGGTAGATCGTGTACTTCAGTTGCGGTTGTGATAACCGGCACAGCACCAAGTCCGGACAATTTGCGTGCAAGTTCGTTCGCGCCGTGGTGACCACCTGTTAATGGTATTGCAAAAGTCAGTTTCGAATCCATAACAACTACAGCAGGGTCAGACCACTTATCTACAAGCAGAGGCGCAATCTCCCGCACAACGATGCCGGTTGCGAACAGTGCTACAATTGCATCATATTCCTCAAATGCCTGTTTAAAGACATTTTTGTCATACGGCAATATATCTGCGTCGAGATGGTCTGCGATACGCATGGCAGCATCACGGTTCCGCTCGAATGTAATCACAGCGGTTCTTGTGCTACTCCGTATAGGTGTGACCTCCTGTAATTTACGGGGTCTACTACCCCGCCGATGATTATCATTGCCGAGCGTTTGATCTCGGCATCATTTACCTTCTGTGCGATATCAGAAACCGTGCCGTAGATAACCTGCTCATCATCCCATGATGCATGGAAAACAACCGCAACAGGCGTATCCTGCGGATACTCGACCTTGTTCATGATCTCCTCGATCTTCTGTGTTCCAAGGAACACAGCCATTGTGGCATNGTGACGCGATAGTTCTGNNATATCNTCTTTCTCAAGTGTCTTNCCTGCCGGACGCGTGATGATAAGAGTGTCGGACACNCCGTTCANTGTCAATTGGGTATTGAGCGCAGCAGCGGATGCAAACACAGATGANACGCCTGGNACTCGTTCAACTTCTATGCCGTATTTTTCAAGTTCATTCATCTGTTCNACNACNGANCCATANANNGANGGGTCGCCNCTGTGCAGNCGGACAACCTTTTTNCCGGCTTTGANNTGGTCTGCCATTGTTTTTGTGATCTCGTCAAGTGTCAGTCCGTANCTGTNGATCTTNTCNCCGTTNGAATAATCCAGCACNTNAGGGTTTACAAGAGANCCNGCATAGACCACAAGATCTGCGCTCTCCAGAAGTTCACGCCCCATGACAGTTATCAGCTTGGGGTTCCCGGGACCTGCGCCAACAAAATATACTTTCAGATTAACATTTTCGCTCATTTATTTATTCCTCTGCGCTCTCTGCGGTTGATTTTTTAGCATATATAATACTGAAGTAGTTACCTTTTGCAGGAATGTCCTCTCTTGTTTTGATTATCCTTTCCTCGTCTGAAAAAAGCCGCTCTGCAAATATAAAATTGTCAAATCCGTCCCTGGTAAGTGAATCAACGATCTCAAGCGGACGCCGTGCTTTTAAGACGATCTTTGATCTTATGTCTGTTCCGTCACTTACTTCAAACGATGTATCAATGGCAACATCTGCTTTTGAGGCAAAGGATGTTATTGAACTGATGCCTGGGATTGTTGTGATGTTAATATCGGGATGATGTTCATGTATCACACGGCTCAAATGTGAGAATGTCGAGAAAAAGTTCGGATCTCCGATAAGTCCAAAGGCTACTGTGCCATTTCTTGCCTGCTCTACCACAATATCGGCATTATTTTTCCATACGGCATTCAGTACATCATTATCTTTTGTCATCGGAAAATCGAGTATCTTGCAATCCGTATATGGTTCTACAAGGTCTGCTGCAAGACGACCTGGTACGTATACCATGTCACTGTTCTTTAGTGTTTCAACGGCTTTGAGCGTCAAAAGTTGCGGGTCGCCGGGTCCAAGTCCTACTCCAATCAGCATTTTTCAATCTCCATTTGGTTAATCATTATTATTATTATTATTATTATTCATTTTTTCCGACAATTTTTAATAGCTTGCAACAATTTTTAATAGTTTTCAACATTTTGCAACAATTATATATACCGGATTTTCTGGCTTGAACATTGTTTCCTCTGTTATAGGCACACCACGCGAAACTGCGACATGTAAAACCTCATCGAATATCCTAAGTTCTTTCATTATATTGATAGTACGAACAACAGTTTCTATCCTTACGGCATTTACAACGATTCGCTGCACTTTTTTTTCGCAAAGTACTTCGAGCACCTGACGAATGTTCTTTGTGCCGCCTACAAATGCATAGTCAATGGTTCCAATATCAGTTTTACCATTTAACAACAGCGACGCTTCACCATGCAAAAGTGTAGCATTTGTAAGTCCATGATTTTCAAAATTTTTTGCTGTGACATTTATCGCTTCGGTGCGTGCATCAAGTCCATAGATTTTAAGGTCGCGTGCGAGTTTTGATGCTTCGATCGACACGGCACCTGTGCCACAGCCAACATCAATGAATGTGGCATTGTCTTTAAGTCCAAGTTTTGACAGGGACACTGCGATTATTTCCGGTTTTGTGGGACCGCCGCTTATATGTAATAAGTCTAACATTTTTCACCTAAATCAAGTAAATTAGAGTTAACTAGATATAGTTTGTCATTAAAAAAAGTTATCCTTCGAAGGTTATCAAAAATGAAATCAAAAAAAACTGCAAAACATTTGTTAATTTTGGGTACTGCCTCCCATGTGGGCAAGAGTGCAGTTGTGACTGCCATCTGCAAAATATTGTCAAAAGACTATAAAGTAGCACCTTTCAAAGCGCAGAACATGAGTTTGAACTCCTGGATAACAAAAGACGGCAAGGAAATCGGCATTGCCCAGGCAATCCAGGCAAAAGCCGCAGGCATTGAACCGACAGCAGACATGAACCCTGTTCTCCTCAAACCCAAAGGCGACCGCATGTCCCAGGTAATTATCCTTGGCGAGCCGTATGCCGACAAAACGGCAGGCGAGTATTACGATTCCATTGAAATGATGCATGACATTCTTCGCGGCTCGCTTGAACGTCTCGGTTCGGAGTATGATATTATAGTGATGGAAGGTGCAGGTGGTGCAGCAGAGATCAACCTCTATGAGCGCGATATCGTGAATATCGGCACTGCAAGGCTTACCGATGCACCGATCATTTTAGTTGGTGACATTGAACGTGGCGGCGTGTTTGCAAGCCTTTACGGAACGATCGAACTCCTGCCTGCCGATGTACGCGCCAATGTGCGTGGTTTTATTATCAACAAGTTCAGGGGCGATCCTGCGATCCTTGAATCCGGTTTGCAGGAAATTGAAGAGCGTACCGGAATTCCCGTGCTGGGGGTTCTACCGTATTTCGACATCAAGATTCCGTCCGAAGACTCAGTATCGATTGGTGATAAATCCAGAAGCAGAGATGATGGTAAACACGCTGTCGAGATTGCAATAATTCGGTTCCCAAGGATATCCAATTTCACAGACTTTGAGCCGCTTGAGAGTGTGGCACATGTCCGCTATGTGGAACTCGGAGATGAACTTGGAGAGCCGGATGCGATTATTCTACCCGGCACAAAGAATACGATAAGCGATCTTAGCGATCTAAAGAAAAGCGGCATGGATATCCGTATCAAAGAATTTCATGACAAAATTCCAATCATCGGGATATGCGGGGGTTACCAGATGCTTGGTAAAAGTATCATGGATTCGGGAATTGAGGGCGACAAGGCTGCACAATTTAAGGGACTTGGGCTGCTGGATGTTGCAACTACATTTGATGCGTATGAGAAGACCACGGTGCAGGTGACCAAGGCTGTGACAGGCAGCGGCGCGATCCTTAAATCCATCAAGGGAGAGACAATATCGGGTTATGAGATTCACATGGGTTCAACCGAATCATGTGCGCCGGTCTTTGGAGATGACGGATGCATAGATAAGTCCGGGCTTGTAATCGGAACATACCTGCACGGACTTTTCGAGAATGAGAATGTTCGGCATGCATTGTTGTCACATCTACATGAGAAAAAAGGGATCAAGTATGTGCCACAAGTGGCAGCTTCTGAATTGGATGCATACGAGGAACTTGCTGATGTGGTTCGTAAAAATGTCGATATGGAGCGGGTTTGTGAGATCATCGGGTTGAGGTAGTTTTTGGGTACAGCAACTGGGCAGTTATTTGATCAATCTATCACATTGTTATCTTTTTATTTATTGGACTTCATCTTTGAAGAGATTCCGTAAGATTTATAACTAAAAAGATTTAAAGGGGTAGGCAACATAATTTAGGCAGTAATCTTTAACATAAGAAACCTGCAAAACATGCATATCAAATGACACTTAAATCAATAAATCACTGACACTTAGGAAAATCGAACTTGATAGGAGTACAAAACTTGCGTTCCAAAAAGTTGATCATTTACAACCTGTATACCTCGCTATTGCGAAGCCAGTCTATGTCGGATTAGTATAATTTCTGCGGATTCCGAAGTCTGAGCTTAAGCATTGCTACATGGCTGACAACTAGTCCACATGCAAGGACATATTGCTTGATTCCCAGCGGCTCTGTGACTTCTTTCCTGAACATGCCTGCATCTCACGTGCTGGATAATCCTACGGCTGGAAAAGCGCATTAAAATTAAACACCGATTTTCGTCAGCCGTTTATGTTCCATGAATAAATTACCATTTTCACATCAAAACATCTAGGCTAGTAACGTTTTTCATGGAATCTCGCTCTAGAATATGTTCCGTCGATGTTACATAAAAATTCTGAGACCCAACTATGAGTTAATATCCAATATCAATTGTGGTATAGAAATAAGCCCAAAATAGGCCTTAAACCCTCCTATGCACGTTGGTTATGAAAATTTAACAATAAATATTGGACATTATAAGTTCCATGACCGATACATTTTTTAAATCAAATGAGATTTATCACAAATCGCATCCAGTGCCACGTTTAGATAACAAAAAACTTCGCTTTTGGATATCTTGGCCATGGGCCAATTATGAGATATAAACACTTGGAGAAAATCGGTGTTAAAAGAAAAGATAACTATTTAAATTAATAAAATCATTTTAAAGTTATGGAAATTGTGGACCTGATAGTACTTCTGTTAGAACTAATATTAGTAGTTGTGATAAATGCAATTGTTATTGGAATTGTAATATATTACATTATAAAATTAGTCAAAATTGTCTGGGTCAGCATTGATGTACACAAAAAATGAAAAATGTGGAGGTTAATCCTCCACATGAATGTCTGTAGTGTGTGTTCTAGCACCCCATAATTCCCAATACGCGAGCCCTATGTTCACAGGCCATGGGTC
>DQIO01000292.1 GCA_020793555.1 Methanosarcinaceae archaeon
CTGCGTCTTAAAAATAACTGGAAAATGGAACAGTGTCAGATCATATATCTAGCGACATTATATGATTGACGTGACACTAGTGCATAAAATAATCATATAAACCATACACATTAATCAAAGAGTACAACATTTAAATGATTTTAAAAAATGCTATGTGTTGCAACTGCATAAACATGCATAATCGTGAATTACTGGATTATATCGTGTATGCAAGCCGCATAACAGAACCAAAAGTCAGGATCTGCCCTCTTTTTTTACACCGGACACTTGTGCAACCAGCCCAGCCATCTTGACATTGCTTGTTACACTTTCGGCATGCTTGAAGGAATCTGCAAGATCGTCAGGGTGCATGTAATTCGCAGTAAGCACTTCAACAAATAAATGATATGCGAACAGCAACATCTTTTTTGTTGGTGAAGACTGTAAAACCACATCCATAACCGCAACCGTGCCCCCAGGTCTTACGACCCTGAACATCTCAGATATTACTGTTTTGGGATACCTCACCTCATGCAAAGCAAAACTGCACACTGCGGCATCAAAAGAATTAGATGCAAATGGGAGCGCGTGTGCATCCGAAAGTACAAATGATGCATCTGTCTTTTTGCGTGCCTGATTCACCATATGAAGTGAAATATCCGCACCAACGACCTCACACCCATCAAGGATCTCAGAAAGATAACCTGTCCCTGTTGCAAGGTCAAGCACCTTATCCCCAGACATGATGCCTGCCTGTGCAACAAGTGAACGTCGCATCGAATCATACTTGCCAAATGAAGCGACCCTGGCAACCGTATCATAGATAGGTGCCAGATATCTAAAAAGATCGTGGCTTTTGGTATTTTTCATTAGGTGTTGCTCCTTTTCCTGATAATGTCAAAGGGAACATTTTAATTTCATTTAAATATATGGTTTCATTTACCCATTGCCACATTTTCAACAGAGGATTTCAATAAAAATCCTCGATATATTGATGTAGCAAGACATACAAAAATAAGGTTTAAGATATGGATAAAAAATACAAGTCGCTTTTAATACAGGAATTGGAACAGGAACTCGCATATGCATCAAATATCAACAAAAAAACAATTGCAGCGAAAATAGAAAATATTGGTTTTTCCTGTCTCATGTGCGGAAAATGCTGCAGGCGTGCATTTGGAGATAATAAAGTATTGCTGATACCACAGGAGATACAGTTAATCGCAGACCATACCAATATCGGAACAGATGAAATCATAACTCCGGCAACATCGGATGATCCCAAATTCACTGATCTGGTAGATGTAAAAGGAATAATACACACATTCGGGTGGATGCTTTTGCGAAAAAATAATGGGGACTGCAATTTTATCGAAGATGCAGATGTATCCAACAAGTGCAAGATACACGATGTGCGCCCAATGATATGCCGCACATATCCGTTCTACATGCAGGAAATGGAGCTTCATGTATCCGAATGTGAGGGATTGGGCCACAATATCTCGCCAGAGGAAAGTCTAACGATCGCACATGATGTGGTTAGCAGATATGTGGCAGAAATTGAGGATACTATTGCACTCTATAAAAAGTTTGAGGGATTTACCCCAAATCCTGAGAACATTGAAATCAAAAGCAGACGTACTGATGGGGACAATCATGTCACTTATGCAGTACATGACAGCAAAGGGACACATAAAGTCGTAAAAGAATTGGACGAGAGCACCAAGTTCATCGATTGATTTATTTATAATATCAACAATTAATTGCACGATTACCATGTCAAATAATGATCATCCAATGACAATTTCAGAAAAGATCTTCTCAAAGGCAGCCGGAAAGACTGTCAAGACAGGAGATTTCGTACTTGCAAACATCGATCGCGCAATGACCCATGACATCACAGGTCCGCTTGCTGTTGATGGTTTTTATGAAATCATGCGCGACAAAGATGAGAAAAAAGTATGGGATCCGAGCAAAATCGTAATGCTGTTCGATCATCAGGTGCCGGCAGATTCACTAAACGCTGCGGCAAACCATACTATGCTCCGCAAATTTGCAAAGGAGCAGGGAATCCTCAACTATGATGTATACGAGGGGGTCTGTCACCAGGTCATGCCTGAAAAAGGGCATGTAAAACCCGGCGACCTTGTAGTAGGTTCTGATTCACACACCTGCGCCTACGGCGCACTTGGTTCATTTTCAACAGGCATAGGCTCGACTGATATGGCAGCAGTGTTCGCATCAGGAAAACTCTGGTTTAAGGTTCCTGAGTCCGTCCGGTTCGAGGTCAACGGAAAACTACCAAAGAACGTCTACTCTAAAGATGTTATCCTGCACCTGATAGGCGATGTAGGTGCAGAAGGTGCCAGATACAAAGCCGCAGAATATACAGGATCTACTGTCAGGGATATGACAATGTCAGAGCGCATGACAATGTCCAATATGGCGATCGAGATGGGGGGCAAAGCAGGTATTGTGGAAGCAGACGAGACCACAGAAGCGTACCTCAAAGAAAGGATACCGGGATATGAGTTTGATCCATATTGGAGATCTGATGAAGGTGCCGAATATTCAGAATTCCACAAGTACGATGTGTCTGACCTTGCACCACAGGTGGCATGTCCGCACAATGTGGATAACGTTAAACCTGTTACAGAGGTCGAAGGTACAAAGGTCGATCAGGTGTTTGTAGGTTCATGCACCAATGGTCGTTTTGAGGATATCGAGATCGTCGCAAAAATGATGGGGAATGAACCCGTTGCAAAAGGTGTGCGTCTTTTGATTATCCCTGCATCCCGAACCGAATACATGAAGGTCTTAAGAGCAGGATATGTCGAACAGTTCATGGAAGCCGGTGCAATAGTAGAATCACCTTGCTGCGGTCCATGTATGGGCGGTTCCTTCGGACTTCTGGGAGATGGAGAAATAGGACTTGCAACATCCAACCGTAACTTCAAGGGACGAGAGGGCAGTCCAGACTCGTTTGTATATCTTAGTTCACCTGCAACGGCAGCAGCATCTGCGCTGACAGGAGAAATCACTGACCCAAGGACGATTTAGATTAAATAGACATTTTAGAAACATACGGCTCACCGATCCGGCACAACGTTATCGTTGTGCCTGATCAGTGAATCAAATCATTTTTAATTTTTATTTTGAAGCATTTTCTGCATGAGGTCGCCTGCAGTTACAATCCCAATCGGGCGATTGGATGCACCCACACTTTTTTCTGACATGACCATCAGACGGTGAATATGTTTGTCTGACATGATCTTTGCAGCATCATTCAAAGTTGAAGAAGGGCTGATCGATTCAATTGATTGTGCCATTAGCTCATCTGCAAATGCGTTTTCCCAATCAATGTTGTCGATCTTTTTGAGAATATCCATTTCAGATATAATACCAATGGCTTCGCCACTTTTTTCAATCACGGCAACAGCAGATACTTTGTGGTCTGCCATTACTGATGCAACGTAATTTGCAGTCGATTCGATCGGCACGGTCAGTACCCCACGTGTCATTATATCTTTTATCAGAATATTTTCTGTTTTCATATTTCCACCCTTTTATTTAAATTGAAGATGCATTTAGCATTGAATTATATTCAATATTTATTAAATAATATTTTCTAATGGTATTGTATAAATAAATAAATATCTGACATTATTAAACATTGTAGAGGCAATATCCATGAATAATCCAATAAAGTCGAGACACTCCGAAGATATGTAGAATGAAGTGAAGTGAAGTGGAAAGGGATAGATATGGATGAATGCAGCATCCAATATGTCCACAGAGGTGCACCCGGTGACTCTAAAACAGTTTCAGGAAAGAATATCGCAAATATTGGACACTCGTTCTTTATACTTTATCCCGATACAATGATACCATATCACAGGATACTCAAAATAAAATACAAAGGGACAATATTATACGTGAAGAAAACTCCAGTGTCAGTATTATATACTTAGCATACTCAAAAATAGAGGTTTAAAAAAATGCCAGATACCGAATTATCAATTCTAAATGAGATATACGATGTCATACTTGACCGCAAAAACAACCCGGTTGATGGGTCGTATGTCTGCTCGCTACTAAATCACAGGAAAGGGATGGACAAAATACTAGAAAAAGTGGGCGAGGAAGCAGTCGAAGTAATACTTGCAGCAAAAAACAAAGATCATGATGAGATTATCTATGAATCGTCAGACCTGATATTCCACTTGCTTGTAATGCTCGTGGCAAATGATGTGAAACTAGATGATCTTGTTTTGGAACTTCAAAAGCGTAGAGGGTAATTGCTACTCGGCCCGAATATATAATATAGATTATTAAATATGTATATTTAATAATATATATTTTAGAGTATACTTTTAGTTGTGCAACACGCACCACTCGCTTTGAAGGCATATCGCATATTGAAAACAAATTTGGTATTTGTATAGCTGGTTTCGATAACTCACTTTCCGAATCATTTGTTTTATAATTTGGAAAACAACAATCAACCGGCATTATTCAATGTTTAGGAAAAAGATTTGTTCTCAAAATATACCTCTGGAAAGTAAGTGATAAAATGTCGATGCACATTTCAAAAATACAAACCCTGCACAGCAATTAACCTATATCAAAGAAAACGGAGCATCAATTCCCGCCGAATAAGAAAAAGCGATTACTCGCTCTCCCTCTTCTAAGAACCGGACTTGCGACTTTCACCACATACGGCTCAATCCTTTCATAACCCTTTTTGTATCGGGCAGCAGTTAACAATTTAATGGCAACTGCTTTTGTAATTCTGGTTTGTAGCCTGTTAACATTTTGAAAGACCTTTTTCCAATCGATATCTTTCCATTGGATTTTTGGCTTCATGTCTGTAAGTCTCTCGCTTTTGGGCGTAGTTGAGTATCTTACATTCACAAGTTTACCTCCGTTCATACAATGAAACACCGTTGGCAAGTCTGCACCCTTTCGGGTTGAGGCAAAGTTTGAACCTCTATCCAGTCCATTACAGACTGGCATTCGCTTTTTACCGTTTCCGCTACCCTCTGAGCCATCGTCAGCCCTTGCGGGCTTCCTACCCATCTATAATTGGGAACTCATGGGGTTTACCAAGTTCCATATTTTGAATAATTTCTAAATGCCTTAGAAGCCATCTGTAAGCCGAGAATCATTTGTCCATTCCCTATAATGTGCGGCGAGCCATTATAGTCTGATTCTATGCATTTTGGCTCAAGCGTATAACAGTCTGCTTTCGCTTGTTGCCGTTTACGACTCTTACGATAGTTCAACTTTCGTTTCTTCATAGCATTTGTTACCCTAGCAGATTGTCCGAATCAGACTTCCAGAGTTTTCCACATTGTCCTGTTGGCTCCACCCATTCCATTACTGGTAATAAGTGTCACAGTAGGGTCACTCCGAATGGAGGGAGTGGCATTTCTGCAATTCAAGATATGACTTTCTTGTCACAGCGCCGTCGGGCGGCGTATTCCCACACCACTGATAAAGAAAATCCTTCATATCAGTCGGATCAATCGTGATTATAATTTGAAAGCTGTATATTCCACGAAAATTGAGCCTAATATCTATAAATTACAATCTATACCAGTCATTTCTGTAAACACATCCGAAGACATTGATAAAAAAGAAAGCATATCTTGGAAAAGCTGCGGAGATTGCAGGGGTTTCGATCAGGGAAATCACCCCCAATCAAACTATACATCAGCATCCCTAATACATTAAAATACAACTAAAAGAAAGTTATTTATACAGAGCAAGAGAATGCAAAGTATATGGTAGGTATGGATGTCCAACAGTTATCCAATGAATTTGCAAGTAAGGCAAAGAGTGCACTTGGTAGTGAACTTTTATCTCTCATGCTATACGGTTCAGCAGCCAGAGGCACAGCCACCTCAGAAAGTGACTTAGACATTTTTGCAGTGGTTGAAAATGAACAAGACAAAGAAAAACTGTTCGATATCGCCGCAGAATTCCTGAAGGAAGGAGTTTTGTTTAGCATCATTTCCGAGACTCCAGATGAATTTGCCAGACTGAAAAAAATGAGATCACCGTTTATGGATAATATACTAAAGGAAGGTAGAGTACTTTATGGATAAAGATCTGATCGACTCTGAACTCAACCTTGCAGATGAATTTCTCTATGATGCACAACTGCTTTTGAATGAGAGGTCTGTAAGATCTGCAGAATCAAGACTGTATTATTCAGTTTTTCATGCAGCACGAGCGCTTTTATATAGCAAAGGATTTTCTCCAAAAACACACAAAGGTACAATATCCCTATTTGGTAAAGAGATTCTGGGAAATAACTTGATCGATGAAAGATTTGCCAAGTTGTTGGCCAAAACATTCTCTTTACGAGAAAAAGCCGATTACGAACCTTTTTTTAGTGCCAACGAAGAAGAAGTTGAATTATTAATAGGGGAAGCAGAGATGTTTATTGATGAAATAAAGTCCCTGCTTTTATTCATGTCCTAATCATTTTTGTAAAATCTTCAACATTTCCTGTGTTAATCCGAGCGTCAGAGAAGACTTTCTTGTGGCCATAGGGGTTGAGTGCCTTATCCTATATTTTTTCACAAACAAAATAATAATGAATGTGACATACTATTGTACGTCACACTCATTCAAACCTGCCTTTTCGCCTCCGAAGCAGCAATGTGACACTCACTAATCCGATAATGGCAAATATAGCCTCAAAACCCGGCTCTTCTACTACAGGTTCATCCTCTTCCTGCATTTCTGTACCAAATTGAACACATCTTCCATCGATGGACGGAATGAAATATGAAATATAGTGTCGCTTTTTGAGAGACTGGATTTTGCAAAGTTATCTGAATGAAGCAGAATACCCCTTCTACATCAACGCGCTCGGCTCATTCCCGCCATGCCAGCTATATCTCGGTCTCATCTTTACGATATGTGCGGCTTCGGAAGTATCATCTACAATGAATGCGATCCCTCGCTCAAGCCCCATTTTCCTGATTGAATCCCCGATGTCCTCACGCATATATGTGGGTCGTATCGCCTCAAGTGCCGAAATATCATCCCTTGCAGTCAATCTGTGACACATCACCACATCGCACTGGGATATCACGTCAGGATGGATCGCAGCAGGACGCTGTGTCGCAAAAATAATGGAAAGTCCGGGCTGGCGTCCTTGCCTCAGCCATTCATTAATTAAAACGTTCGATGCAAGTGTCTCATCATCGGAAGGTACGAACAGGTGTGCCTCGTCGATGAACATCCAGACCATCGGAATACCTTTTTCCACATCCGTATCACCCATTACCATCCTCTCATACGAGCGGCGGGCTTCAAGTCGGCGGTCATAAATGTCCTTTCCGACAATTCCAACCACAGCCGCACGGACCGTGTGATTCGTAAGCGTGCTCACATCCAAAACCGATGTCGCGCCGCCGCGTATCAGTTCTGGGATCCCGACCCCTTCCTGCTCAAAAACACCCCATGAAATGGCAGCCTTAAAATGATTTTCCGCAGCACTCTTTGTCACAATGTCTGAACGTTCGTCATCCATAATGCCGTCAATTATATCATCAAAAGAGAAAGCAGACTGCGACTGCTTCAAATTCCCGATAACCCGCACCAGAAGTACACCAAGGGGCGACACATTACCGACCTTGAACAGTTTGCACCACTCGTAGCCATCAAGATGTGATACCGGGATCGAGAACGGCTTTACATCGATGTGCCGATTTCGGTATTGTTCAACACTTCCTGCCGGAACAAATACGTTTACGTCAAAACCTGTAGGTTGTAGACCCCATTCACTGAGGAGTTCGGGTTGCTGCTCATTGCCGCGCCCGAGTGTCCAGAATATTCCCATCGTATCAATGACAAGTGATGCAATGTTCTCGCGAATATCCGGAGACAGGAGTGAGAGTTCCTCGATCAGTGTTCCCATTGTGTAGGATTTACCGTATCCGCGTTTGCCACATATCAATATTGCATGTGGTTTAAGGGCGTCCAATGCAACATGGGAACCCGTGGATTTGTCAAGCGCAAGATATTTTCCAAGGTGTAACACGCCAATATCGCTTTCATCGTTCCTGCCAAGGATGTAGCGTTTTTTGACAACACCTGCCGCAAAAGAATCTGTCAATGTATCCATGACATTCGAAACATTCAGCAGATATATATTACTTTGTGTTTGTTTTATGTGTTGTATACATGACTGATCCTGCACAGAACGATAGCGTTGAACCCATTCCGTTAAAGTATCTGCCACTTCGGAAAATTGTGCACATTGGCGGGGTAGTCGTACCAATAATTGCAGTGGTTTTTGGAAAGACATATGCGATTAGCCTGGTGTCGTATTTTATGTTGATGTTCCTGTTAATGGAACTGCTAAAAACAAAAGTCCGGATCCCTGCTGCATTGCGTCCACTCTGGAAAGATAATGAATACAAGGGTTTTGCCACAGACCCGTTCCTCTATTTTGCATTCATACTCCTGTTGCTTTTACTGTCGTTCTATTTTGATGAGGGAATATGCTATGCTTCGATCGTGGTTCTGACGGTTGGTGATGGGATATCAACCGTTGCAGGAGTGCGCGGCAAGAGATATTTGAGGGATTCCACAAAAACGATCGAAGGAGCAGTTGCAGGAACAATTGCGGCAACAGTTATTGGTTTCCCTTTTGTGGGTGCGCTTGCATTAGTGGGAAGTATGGCAGGAATGCTCGCAGAAGTTACTTCAAAACGGTTTGACAATGTCACGGTTCCTGTTGCGGCTTTTGTTTCAATGGTTGTTGTGCAGGCTGTGATCGGATGAAAAACCGTATTTCTACTGATATAACTGAAAGAACTGAGACTCAAAATATAATACACCCTCTTGCAACAAAACACAGGAACCGGCAGATGCTTTTGCTGTCGATTGGCACATTCTGCGTCTTTTTGGCAATGCTGTCACTTATTCCGCTCCTGCCAATTGTTTCTGAGGAACTGAATATCTCAAAATCAAGTCTTGGCTGGGTTGCAGGCGTATTTATGATATGTATGGCATTTTTACAGATACCTTTTGGTCTCCTTTCGGACCGATTTGGCAGAAAAAAAATTGTCGTTATCGGGATCCTTGTTTTTGGGACAGGCGTGGCAATGCTTTCGGTGTCATACAGTTTCGCAGAGCTTCTTGTGGCAAGAGTAATATCAGGTGCCGGTGCTGCGATGTTCTTCCAGGCATCTTTCACGATGGTTGGGGATATGTACGATTTCCATGAGCGTGGGAAGGGCATGGGTATTCTGGCAGCAGCAACCGGTTTTGGAACAGTTTCAGGATATTCGGTGGGCGGTGTGCTCGGTGAGTTATATGGATGGAGAATTGTTTTTATGTGGCTTTCGGTATTCGCATTTATTGTTTCAATGTTATCCCTCATGCTTCACGAAACGAGACCACAGTCGCAGGAAGAGCATCGTCTTGGAAAATTGCTGTATCTTTCATTTGATCTTTTCAGGACAAGAACAATTATGTTTACAACCCTTGTGGGTATGCTCTGCATGATGGCGGTTGTCGGAGCGTCCTATGTCTTGCCGTTCTTCGCACTGGATTCGGGAATATCGACCGCATCAACAGGACTGTTGTTCATCCCTTATGCAATCACAAGTTCCCTTGGCGCGACATCGTCCGGCTGGCTTTCGGATATCGTTGGCAGGAAAAAACCGCTGGTTGCTGTGACATTGCTTGGCGGCACCGCCCTACTTCTGTTTTCACACGTACCCGCCTCACCGTGGATGATCGCTGTCAATTTCGCGTTTGTGGGACTCTGTTTTGGACCTGTTGTGACACTATCCACTACGATTTTGGTGGATGAGGTTGTGAGAACCGACACAAGAATACTGGCTACAACAATGGGTACTTTCAACATGGTGCGCTGGCTTGGCGGTGCACTTGGTCCTGTGTTGGGCGGCGTGTTCCTTGATATTTATGGTGCAAGGACAGCATTTACGGTGATGGCAGGAATGATCTTTTTGGCAGCGGTGTTTTCGGTTGGTTTGCGGAAGATGGAGTGTTGAGATTGAGAACGGTTGTGCCTTAAATAATGCACAACCCTTATATATAATATCAACATGGTTAAGGTTGTGCGAGGTACTCCCAACAACATCCCATACCCCTCTGATACATGTTCTACATACAACATGATACCAAACCCATCCAATGGGATGCCTCGTTTTTTCCTTTAATTCCTAAAGGATGGATCGTTTTTTGTAAGAGGATTTAGATAGAAATCTTCGTCAGTTTTGACCAAATATCCAATACCCTATTCATCCCGTTTGATATTTATCCACTCAATGTTTAAGTGACCTATTTAGACTTTTGGTCTTATCTGCGAAATACCAGATAAATCGCATTGCCATGAAAGCAAAACAAGGTATCAGATGTAACATCATTTTCTCTTTATATTACTATAATACATACATTCATCACTTGAGAACAGTGGCATCTCGAAAGCCCCTTCCACCACCTCAACAGGCGCGCCGCGAACAAGCACACACGGGACTCCCTCATCTGCTTCCCCCATCAACACCTGCGAAGCTGATACAAGGTTATCCGCAACCGCTTTTTGTGTGATATGCAACGTCTTGCCGAAAAGATCGCATGATCCTCTCGCATCTTCAACAGGTCTAATGCCCGATGTTCCAAGCGCGATCCCAACACATCCAAGCCGCAACGGCTGTGTCCTGCTGTCTCCGATAATCACTCCAACCCGGCAGGAATATCGTTTCTCAATTCCGGCGCGGATAAGTGCTGCACTTTTTTGCGCATCTTTTGGTAGCAATACCACGCACCCATCAGGCGCATTGGAACCATCTATTCCAGCATTTGGGGACAGGGTGCCGTTGGTAATAGTAAGAGCCGCACCCGGAACACCGCCGAATATCTCATCACATTCCTGCAGGATCAGTTCCATCTCCCGCGCATCGAGCTCATACTTTTGTGCAATTTTCTCTGCTTTTTCAGAGGGAGTAACGTCACGAAGTTGCACCACCCGATTTTCTGCAGTCGCCACCGCCGACTCTGCAAGAACAAGTATGTCGCCATCAACAGGATGAATTCCTAAACTCTCAAACGAATTTAAGAGTATCTCAACTATGTCGTCATTCGGTTTTATGAGTACGGTCCGTATCCCGAACATCTGCATAGAAGAACAAGAATAAGAAGTGTCATCCATATCAACCGCCACTTGAGAGATAATCGCCCATTATCTTTATAGCGCAATACTCCCCGCACATCGAGCACGGTCCTTCCATAGGGCACATGTTCGTTGGTTTATCCGGATCTATCGCAAGTTCCACCTGACCATCCCAGTCAAACTTCGCACGCTTTTTTGCAAGCATCAGGTCCCTGTCGCTTACGCCATATTTGATAGAATCACCAATATGCGCCGCGACCTTGAATGCAATAAGCCCCTCTCTCACCTGTTCAGGAGTTGGAAGTGCCAGATGTTCCGATGGTGTAATATAACACATATAATCCGCACCCGCACTGATTGCCATACTCGCACCCACCGCACCTGCGATATGGTCATAGCCAAGCGCAATATCGGTAGGCAGAGGGCCTGCAACAAACAGCGGGAAATCGGACTTTGATTTGTAGAACTGTACGGATTCGGGAATATTGTTTGCCTGCACATGTCCGCCCATGCCTTCTATGATGACCTGCACCCCCTGTTCATTTGCATCCTTTGCAAGACGAACATTGGTGTCGATCTCCATCTTCTGTGCACCATCGCGAAGATCGTGAATACAACCGCTCCGCATAGTGTTTCCAAGGGACAGCACAACATCGTTTTTCTTTAGTATCCCGAGCACCTCGTCAAAATTATCGACAAAAGGATTTTCGCATCCGTTCGACAACATATAGACACTCGTAAAAGAACCACCCTTTGATACCATACCCATCACACGACCGGTACCCCTTAATTTTTCAATCATGCTCATCTCCACACAATGGAGAACAACTGAACTCACCCCTTCGTTCACATGCTCTTTGAGATTTGAAAGTATATCATCCTCACTGACATCCTTCAGGCCGTGCTCAACAGTTGACTGGTAAATAGGAACTGTGGTGATTGGAAGCGTAGTGTTCTCAAACACCATCTTACGAATCTCGGAAATGTTCCCGCCCATTGAAAGATCGGTAATGGTGTCCGCCCCGTATTTTTCGGCAATTCTCACTTTTTCCATCTCGGCAAGGGGATCAATGAATGCTGATGACGTGCCAAGATTGACATTGATCTTTGTGCTCACATCCTTTCCAATTGCAACAGGACAACATCCCTGCCGCACCATTATGACAAGACTGCCATTTGCAACATTCGACAGAACTGTATTTTCGTCTATTCCTTCAGTCTTTACAACCTGTTCCATTTCAGGAGTAAGGGTCCCATTACGTGCATGATCGACTTGTGTAAATTTCATTGATTATTCACTCTTTCTGTTTTTAGTTAGAGGATTTCGTAGAAATCCTTGAGAGGAATCCTCGTTAAACGATTCCGCCATAATCATTATCTGACAGAAAGTCCCGCCATTTCAAGCAGTTTTGGTGTATTTAAATGTTGTCCAATCGGCATAAGATGAACACCACGGCATATTTTTTTGACCATCCCTATAGTTTCTGCACATATCATGAGTCCTTCGTGCACAGGATCGTCTGCGTATTCCATCCTTGCAATTATCTCATCATTCACATTTATCCCGGGAATATTCCCGTTCATAAAACAAGCTGCATTTGCCGACCGTAATGGAATAACGCCTGCGATTATTGGTACATCAAGATGAGCAACGGACTCGATGAACTCCTCGAATTGCCCAACATCATACACAGCCTGCGTCTGTATGAACTGTGCCCCCATCTTGATCTTCTTTTCAAGTTTTATCATCTGCATGAGCTGTGACGAGTCTGTGTTAGACACAGCACCCACAATCAATTCAGGCACGCCTTCCAGTTTATTTCCTGAAAAGTCAAAACCATCTTTCATCTTCTTAACAACTGAAATAAGTTGAACAGAATCAAGATCATACACCGGTTTTGCACCAGGATGATCGCCCTTTGTTGTATGGTCGCCTGACATTAAACAGACATTCTTAATCCCGAGCGCCGCCGCACCAAGTATGTCCGACTGGATTGCTAAGCGATTGCGGTCCCGACAAGTCATCTGCATGATAACCTCATGCCCCTCATCAAGCAGGAGTTTTCCAAGTGCCAGCGGACATATACGCATAACTGCACGCTGATTATCCGTGATGTTGACCGCATCCACCAGTCCTTTGAGGATCTGTGCATCTGTGATTGCGGCTGAGGTGTCCACACCTTTTGGAGGTGTAATCTCTGCGGTTACGATAAACTTGTTTGAATTGAGTTTTTCACCAAAAGTTAATTGCATCAATGAGTTATATGGCTGGTTTTGGTTTTAAAGACATCGAAATGGTGATGGTCGGTTTTGTACTTTCATTCCACCTCCTAATACACTCTCATGTATTATACTTTAAAGTGTATTATTTAATACACATGAAAAATGATTAGTTGGTGCTGAAAATAATATGGCAACCCAACACGTACCCCATAATTACTGATTTATGATTATGTTTTAAAAGCCGTTCTCATCATTTCTTTCAAGCAGTTTTCATTTATGGCTCATTCTGTAAATGATGTTGAACCATTGCTTTTTCGTCATGATTTTCGATAATCTTTACCGATGTTGATTGAGAAAACGTGTGCATGTATGCATGGTGGATTGTTAATACAATATCCTGAAGGTCTTGATCTTCTTCCAAGTACTTCACTTTTAAACCAATATTTTTACATTCTTCTATAGAAATGTGGCGGGAATGTACTTTAGTATTTTCATGGTTGTTTAATTCATCTACAATACTACCAGCAATTTTCACAGCATACTCTTCATCTTTCAGCATTCCATCAAGTAGCCAATTCTTTGTCAATTCTGATGATAAGTCAATGGCTTTCTTGCAGTCACCCATAAAAGTAGGATGATATTTTCCAACAATAACTTGCCAAAGAGGTATTGTATTTGGATCTTTTGTTATTTCTTTTATTGCTGTTTCAAATTCCTCAAGAACACCATGAGTCGAGATACCTGAAAATTGGGGATCAATTGGTCCCAAGCTAGACTGTTTTCCCATTATTATTTCATTGCATGAACAGCATATCATAGTTCCAGCTGACATCGCAAGTTGAGGAACTATTGCTCTAATATCCCTATCAAACATTTTTTTCAAATAGTCAACAATTGACTCTGTGGCAGCTACATCTCCTCCCGGAGTATGCAATATTAAATCAAGCCCCTTACTTCCATCCAACCCATGAATAACTGCCATTAAACCGTTTTTATCATCATCATTTATAGAAACTGTATTAATACCAGGTTTTTGTAGCCAACCAGAATAATAAGCTATCACATTTCTTCCAGTCATCTCGTGTAATTGTTTGAGATATTTTCTTCTTATAAAATCCAAAGCATCTTTTCTATTTGATGTACTGATTTCTTCAAGAACATCATTCCAATCTGGCATGACGTTATCTCCAGTATATTTTAAATCAAAAGATTATTTTTCTCTCAGTGGTTGAATTACTCGAACTAGAATAGTACACATCACTATCTTTTACAATAGTACATTTTTCAAATTTCTTAGCAAAATCATTCGGGTTTGTATATTTTGGAAAAAATTGGAGCTCAATATTCAACTTTTTATAATGTTCTACCATCTCATTTTGATCCATATTTATCTCCTCTCTTTTATTTCATGCACAATAATACTAGTGTCGCGTCAACTTTCAAGTGTCGGATTATGAAGGGCATAGGGCACAATTATAAAATCAAA
>DQIO01000291.1 GCA_020793555.1 Methanosarcinaceae archaeon
CTCTTCAACCATCAAATTGACCTTGCTATTCGTTTTATCCTTCACAAGAGCAAGAGGACTTAATTTAGGATATAAATAGTTAGGGACTAAGATTTGAAATCCGTGACAAAGGCACATGGTGCTGGTTTTGTTGGAAAAATATGGCGATTTTCAGTTATCTTTGAAACTCAAGTCATAAAAACATTCAAATAAATATGTATAATGGTTATTCATTATAAATTTTAGTAAACTATATATACAAGGTTGACACTCATCTATTCGGTGATTTAATGTCCACACAAATAGTACAGGTTGTTTCCCGTAAAAACGGAGAACTGAAGTCACAAAAAGTGACAGCATCGCCCTATGAGTTCACAATGGCAACCCGTGCCAAGTGGGAGATGGTAGTCTCTGATGAGGACGTGAAGATTAAAGCAGGTGAATTCAAGAAGATAAACATCAAGGAGATTCACCTTCAGCGTGATATGCTGGCAACACCATGTGCACTCTCACATCATGCTATTGCATCTGTATTAAAAGTTGGTTCAAAGGATGGAAATTCACTGATAGAGGATAACCGTGTGATCAAATATGCATATATTATTGGGCAGGAATCTGGCAAGATCAAATCTGGAGACCTGCTCGCGGTTTTGAACATATTCCCAATCATGTTTACGCGGGAAGCAACGATTCCGACTGTGGTTTAAATTGAAACCAAATAATATGATTTCTAATGGAGGTGTGAAAATGGAAACATGTGTTATCTGCGGTCAGGAACAAGATTCCAAACTCTATGATGATTACAATATATGTACTTCTTGTGCAGATATTATGGAAGATGTAATGAGTGAGTATTTTATTCATACTATATGGCATAGTGAACCAAAAGAACATAGTGGGTATCTTAATTATCTGGGCAACACTACGAAATATATCTCTGACTACAAAAAACTCATCGAAAAATCTAGCCACCATACAAAAGATGTTAGTCGGCGGGCTGCAGAAGCAATTGAGGATAGCGATACGCCTTCGAAGCAACGTTATTTTGAGCGTATGCAGGAAGTAATGGATTGGCTGGGGAAATCCCCTGAGTTTTATCATTACTATTTCAAAGACTATTATGTGTGCCCCACTTGTGGGGCATCGATCTTTGAAAAATATTCAAAGAATGAAGTTGGTGATTGGTTTGTAGTATCATGTTCTGATTGTGGTACTGTAATAAAGAAGTATTTTTCACCAAAGACCGTTTGATGTATTTCATGCACAGGTGACTCTTTGCCCTGTGTATCTTTTTTTTATTATATACAATTTATAAAAATCTATCTGACTTAGTCGGATATTTTTGGAAAAATTCAACTCGCTTTCCGCAGGTATATGAAAATTTTAAACATTTTGAATGGTATCGGTTTTGAATATCCTCTGCATATTATATTTATACTGTACATACATATGTACATGGTGAGATAACAATATTCGCCCTCTCAATGTTGGAGATATCCGTTTTAGTATACAATTTGTAAACTTCGGTAGAAAATTGGCATATAACATTCTAAACCATTTGTGAGCATATTTTGAAAACCGTACTCATGCGGCATCATTTTTTATTAAAGAAAAAGATTCACTTTTGGGATTTACCTGCGGAAAGTGCGATTCAAGTTCATTCAATCAACCGCGAGGATTCTCTTGGATTTTTGATTTTTATCAATAATAATGCTCTTCAATGTGTTTGATGTTGTCAAACTCTGCCGTTTAATTTGGAAATAGTTATATACAAACAATCAATCAATCTATTCTTAGTATTAATTAGGTGATTCAATATGTCAATAATTGGTAGTTATATCCCGGTTGTAATATTTCTTATAGTGGCACTTGCTGTGCCACCAGTGTTGATGTTCATTGTATATCAGTTAAGTCCAAGGAGCAAGGCAGCAGATAAACTCACAACATATGAGTGTGGGTCTGTGCCGATTGGTGATGCAAAGATACAATTCAATATTGAATATTATTTATATGCAATAGCATTTATAATATTCGATATTGAGATTCTTTTCATGTATCCGTGGGCTATGGTGTATATTGGTCATGGTATAACAGAAATAGCAGTGGTTGCAATGCTACTGTTCTTTATTGTTAGTGTAGTGATAGGAGATCTATATATGTGGAAGAAGGGGGCATTTAAATGGGTGAAATGATTGAAAATGTGAATTTTACTACCTCAAGCGCAATTAGTGATTTTTTGAAAAAGACTCCTGCGCAGGACATTATAAATTGGGGTCGTAAAAACTCACTCTGGTTCTTGACCCAACCAATGGGATGCTGTGGTGTGGAAATGATTTCGACAGGCTGTTCGCACTATGATACGGACCGTTTTGGAATCATACCAAGGGATTCCCCAAGGCAAGCCGATGTGATCGTTATCAGTGGTTATGTGACCAAGAAATATCTTCCTGCTCTTAAGCTAGTGTGGGATCAGATGCCAGCCCCAAAATGGATTATTTGCATGGGGGACTGTTCCATTAGTGGCGGTCCATTCTATGAGTCATATAGTACTGTACAAAACATTGATGAGATATTTCCTGTAGATGTGTTTATTCCAGGATGTCCACCAAGACCTGAAGCATTGATACAAGGTTTCATTGAACTTCAAAAGAAGATCATGGCCAAGAAAGATATTGGTACGGACTATTGAGGTGAAAGAGATGATTGATGCAGATTATATACTCAGCTCTTTAACTAAGACATTTCCGAATGATTTTTCGGAATCAAAGATCGAATCCGACACAAAGCTCACATCATATGTAGAGAAAGATGCGATTTTCAATGTATGCAAGCACATGCTTGATAATCTTGAATGTAACCATCTGTCTTGCGAATGTGGTGTCGATTATCCGGATCGGAATGAACTGGAAGTCGTTTATCATATAGCGTCTTATGAACATCCGGTTGTTATCACTTTAAAAGTGAAATTACCAAGGGATGATCCGGAAATTGAATCAATTGTTTCAGTTTACTGGAATGCGAACTGGTACGAACGGGAAACATATGAACTGTATGGGATTATGTACAAGAATCACCCGGATTTAAAACCGCTTCTTCTGATAGATGAGATGCTTGGTGACTGGCCACTTCGAAAAGATTATGATGGCTACCCAAATAAGACTTCCAAGAATTTAGTGTAGGTGAATAATAATGGATACAAATATTGGACCATCGGAAATGTTACTGCATCTTGGACCCCAGCATGCAATCCAGCCAGGACCATATTTATTGGATCTTCGATTGAAAGGGGAATCTGTTGTTGATGCTGAGCTTAAGATGGGATACATTCACAAAGGAATTGAAAAGATTCTGGAAAACAAAACTTATCTTCAGGGTATTACAATAACTGACCGGATATGTTATCTGGCTGCAATGAGCAACAACGAGGTATTTTGCGGTTGTGTTGAAAGGCTTGTTGGAATTGAGCCGCCGGAACGTTCCCAATACATAAGAGTGATCATGGAAGAACTTTCACGAATCCAGAGTCATTTATTGGGTTTGGGAGAGTTTTCGACGGATCTTGGTTTTATTACTATGTTCCTGTATATGATCAGGGAAAGAGAAGAGGTTCTTAATTTGATCGATACTGTTACAGGCTCACGTATTACCCAGACTTATTTAAGATTCGGAGGAGTTCGTGAAGACTTCCCCGAAGGTTATGAACAAAAAACCATGCTTGTTTTGAATGACCTTAAGAAGAAACTTGATCAACATGAAAATCTCTACGATACTGACAGAATATACAGGCAGCGTACAGTAGGTGTGGGCACCCTTACTAAAGAAGTGGCAACGGAACTCGGTGTTGCAGGCCCACCGCTCAGGGCAACAGGTGTGAAATTTGATGTTCGCAAGGATGACCCGTATCTTGTTTATGATGATCTTGATTTCAAGGTATGTACCCAGAAAAATGGTGATATCTTTGCACGTATAAAGGTGCGTCTGGATGAGATTCGTGAGAGTATTTACATGATAGAACAGTCATTTGACCAGATGCCACAGGGACCATTGTTCCCGGAGGGAACACCATATGGTCGCAGAACTCCGGTTATGAGGGTGCCACCAGGTGAGGTATTTTATCGAGTAGAAGATCCAAGAGGAGAAATGGGTATGTATATGATATCAGACGGTTCAGATACACCCTACAGGGTCAAGATAAGAGGTCCGGTCTTCCCGACAATGCAAGCATTACCACCTCTGATTCTAAATACTTATATAGCGGATGTGGCTGCAATTGCAGCAAGTATGGATGGATGTACCAGCGAGGCAGACAGATGAGGTGTATAATATGAATATTGTAGATATTGTATACAATCCATGGTTTAGTGGTATAGTTGGACTTATTTTGATTGGTATTGTGTTTGTATGTGCAATACTTGCAGTCTGGCTTGAACGTAAGTTTGGAGCGGATATCCAGTCAAGGATAGGTCCAAATCGTGTTGGTGGTAGATATGGGATTTTGCAAGGGATTGCAGATGCAATCAAGTTGTTTACAAAAGAGGACCTAATCCCTGCAAAAGCTGATCGATTGTTATTTGTGATTGCTCCGATAATTGTGCTGGGATCAGGATTTATGATGATTGTCGCGATTCCATTTGGTGCGATAGTAATTGGAGATAATGTATATCCTATTGCAGCAACCCAGATGGATATCAGTATTATCTATTTAGAAGCTGTATCAGCATTATCGGTTATTGGTATTTTTATGGCAGCATATGGTTCCAATAACAAATATTCAATGATCGCTGCTTTTAGGAATATGGCACGAATGATCGGTTATGAGGTACCATTAGGTGTTTGTATTCTCGGTGTGGCAGTTATGGCCCAGTCGCTTGATATTGTAGAGATTGCAAAAGCGCAAAGCCCGCTGTGGTTCGTATTCTTACAACCACTTGGTTTTGTGATATTCTTTATAGCGATACTTGCTGATATGGGACGACTTCCTTTTGATCAGAATGAAGCAGAAGAAGAACTGGTTGCAGGATGGGGTACGGAGTACAGTGGACTGCGATGGGGACTTGGACTGTTTGGAGAATATATTCACATGGTTCTTGGTGCATGTATTATGGTACTTTTATATCTCGGAGGCTGGAACCTACCAAAATTCCTGACCGGCATCTTTGTACTTGGATCTTTAATGCCGATATTTTGGTTTGTTGGAAAGGTTATTGTGATTGTGTTAATAATCATTATGCTTCGATGGGCATTGCCCCGTTTCAGGATTGACCAGGTTGTTGATCTTGGCTGGAAAGTACTTTTCCCGCTGTCAGTATTAAACCTGATATGGGCAGTAGCACTCAGTTTGGCATTTGATATGTTCTTTGGAGCGTGATTATATGGTAATTAAAAATATGATCAGGGCATTAAAAACCGTGTACACGCCAAGTGTTACTCGCTTGTATCCGGAAGTGCTTTCTGATCTCCCTGATAGGTTCAGGGGTTTACAAAAGCTTGATAAAGACAAGTGTATAGGATGTGGGATATGTGCAAATACTTGCCCTAACAATGCAATCAAGATTGTGAAAGACCGGAGATGGTTCCCTGCAATTGATATAGGTCATTGCATGTTTTGCGGACTTTGTATTGACCAGTGTCCACAGGAGGCATTGTCAAGTACAAAGATATATACAACAGAACTTGTCACATGGGATCGTCACACATTGTTGTTTACACCTGCAATGTTAGCACGTGAAGTACCATTAAGAGGGGAAGGTGAGGAATGATGGCAGTAGATATTGCAGGTATTGGAGAACTAATTATGTTTGCGTTAGTATCAACGCTGACTATCATTTTTTCGATTCTTGTTGTTACAGCAAAAGATGTCGTGCGGGCTTCATTGTCATTGATTGTTACACTCGTTAGTGTGGCAGGAATATATGTTTTGTTGAATGCGCAGTTCATAGGAATGGTTCAGATACTCATATACGTTGGTGGAATCGGTGTATTGATCTTGTTTGCTGTGATGCTGACTACGCAGGAATTAAAAGGTGGTTCAGATGATTAATAAAGCAATAAATGGAGCAGTGGCATTACTGTTTTTGGCAGTGGTTGCACTGGCTATTGTTACCACTACATGGATAACTGTGGATGAATTGCCTCAAAATCTGGCAGATCAGAGTAACATTGAAGCGATTGGTGTACAGATTTTCACACAATTCGTAATTCCGTTTGAAGTACTTTCACTTGTACTTTTGGGTGCACTGATTGGTGCTGTATATATAGCAAAAAGTGAGGTGGAAAAATGATTCCTCTTACATATTACCTGATTCTATCATCGATTGTTTTTACAATCGGACTGTATGGGATCATGTCACAACGAAACGGTGTCAGGCTTCTTATGAGTGTTGAACTCATGTTAAATTCGGCGAACATCAACCTTGTGGCATTTTCAAGTTATAATGATGATATGAGTGGGCAAGTGTTCACGTTATTTTCAATTGCATTGGCAGCAGCCGAGGCAATAATTGGATTTGCAATACTCCTGTCAATATTCAGGATGCGGGATATGATCAACATTGACGATATTAATATATTGAGGTGGTAAAAATGGCAATAGATTCTCTTGCATTTTTAATACCACTTTTGCCTGCACTTGCCTTTGTGATTACATTCTTCTTCGGAAAGAAAATGTATTCCGGTGGTGCATTGATACCAATAGGAGCAATTGCCATATCCTGTATCATATCGATACTGATCACAATTAATTTATTACAAAATCCTGAAGTAGTAGTACATCAATCATACCCCTGGTTTGCAATATTTAACCTTGGTATATTGATCGATCCGCTTGCAGGAGTGATGCTTTGTATGGTCACATTCGTAAGTTTGTTGATCCATATCTATGCTGTAGGATACATGTCACATGATCCTGCTAAACCAAGATACTTTGCAGAAACCGCATTATTCACTGCGGCAATGCTTGGTGTTGTTCTTTCAGATAATATTTTGCAGTTGTTTATCTGCTGGGAACTTGTAGGATTGTGTTCATACTTGCTTATCGGTTTTTGGTACCAAAAACCTTCTGCAGCAGCAGCTGCAAAGAAAGCGTTCCTGACAACTCGTGTGGGAGATGTTATGTTCCTTACCGGGATCATAATCTTATTCTCAAGTATCTTTACAATATACAATGGAAACCTTCCTGAAGGCATATATGTGCTCCAGTTCAATGAGATGTTCAAACTGATTCCTGAACTTTCAGCAATGCACACAACTATCCTTGGTTCTGAAGTGAGCATGTTGACTATTATTACATTGCTCTTCTTCGGTGGTGCAGTTGGTAAATCAGGTCAGTTCCCATTACATGTGTGGTTACCTGATGCAATGGAAGGTCCAACAACTGTTTCAGCACTTATCCATGCAGCAACAATGGTTACTGCGGGTGTATACCTGGTTGCAAGAACATTCCCAATGTTCATGGGAGCACCGGATGCACTGATCGTGGTCGCTTATGTTGGAGGATTTACAGCACTGTTCGCATCAACAATGGGTATTGTGATGAACGATATCAAGCGAGTGCTTGCATTCTCAACTATCAGTCAGTTGGGTTATATGATGCTTGGTCTTGGAATGGGTGCGGTAGTTGGAATGGAAGCAGTTGGTGTTTCAATGTTCCATCTGATTAACCATGCATTCTTCAAAGCATTGCTCTTCTTGTGTGCTGGTAGTGTAATTCACTCGGTGGGTACTCAGGATATGAGGCAGATGGGCGGAGTCGGTAAAGTGATGCCAATTACTTTTATCACAATGCTGGTCGCATCACTTGCACTTGCCGGATTCGGTATCCCAGGTACGCAGATCGGTACAAGTGGGTTCTTCAGTAAGGATGCAATTATAGAAACAACGTATCTGTTTGGAGAGCATACTGGTAACTATATTCCATATATCTTCGGAATTGTTGCAGCACTGCTCACATCAATCTATATTTTCAGATTGTTGTTTATGACCTTTACAGGAAAAGCACGTACTGATTACGGTGGGCATGAATCTCCGAGTTCCATGACAGTTCCACTAAGCATTCTTGCAGTGTTAGCACTGATCTTTGGTGCTCTTACCCAAACAAAGTTCTATCGCTTCCTTGATGAAACGTTTATAAATAACTTTGTTCATGTAAATATAGGAGATCTGGCAGAGTTGGGAAATTATCATCTTGTTCATGGGCATCATGGGGAACCATTGCTCATTCTTTGGATGCCTATCATCGTAGGTGTTGCAGGTCTTTTGATATCGTTCCTGATCTATTATCTTAAAGTAGTAGATATGAGTAAGATAGTTTCAAGAAATAATTTTGTATTCAAACTCTTGTACAACAGATACTACCAGCACCATATATTCATTGAAGTAATCTCACTTCAGTTGACATACGGATTGTCTCTTGTTGGTGAATTCATTGACCGCAAGATCATTGATGGAATTATTGATGGTATCAGTGATGGCACTATTGCAATTGGAGAGATTATACGAAAAATTCAGACTGGAGTTGTCCAGAGTTATGCAACAGCAGTTATCGCAGGAGTTGGACTTCTGATAATACTGCTTAAGTTGATCGTGGAGGTGCAATAATGACATACATAGTATCACTCATGATATTGGTACCTCTTATTGGAGCAGTACTAACATTATTAACACAAACAAAAGAACAGGCACGTTCAATTGCATTAGTATCTTCACTTGCACCTCTTGTTGGTGCTTTGTACATGATGATGCAATTTAATAGTTTGACTCCTGCTATGCAGTTTGTAGAGTCGTTTGATTGGATACCATCTCTTGGTGTTAAGTACATGGTCGGTGTTGACGGAATTGCAATGCCTCTTGTGTTGTTGGCCGCAATAGTAGTGCCTGCAACAATCATTTATTCATGGGGTGAAAGCAAAGATGCAAATCAGTTTTTTGCTTTGATACTTGCACTTCAGGCAGGAGTTATGGGTGTATTCACATCACTTGACTTTTTCCTGTTCTACATATTCTGGGAATTGACACTCATTCCAATGTACTTCTTGATAAGTATATGGGGCGGTCCAAAGAAAGAGTATGCAGCAATTAAGTTTTTCATCTATACACACGTCGCATCTCTTGTGATGTTGCTCGGTATATTTGCAATATATTTCGCAGTATGGGCACAGACTGGAATTCCAAGTTTCGAAATTCCATATCTACTTGAACAGTTCCAGTTCCTTGAATCAAGCATGCTCAGGGATTCCATATTCCTTGCAATGCTGTTTGGATTCATTGTAAAGATGCCAGCAGTACCATTCCATACTTGGCTGCCGGATGCACACGTTGAAGCACCAACCGCAGGCAGTGTATTGCTTGCAGCAGTTTTGCTTAAGATGGGTGGATACGGATTGTTCAGGGTAATGCTTCCTATGTTGCCATTCACAGGTTCACCGGACCTTATGATATCAATTCTGGCATTCATTGGAGTACTCAGTATTCTCTATGGTGCAATGCTTGCACTGGCCCAGACAGATCTTAAGAAAATGGTTGCATATTCAAGTATCAGCCACATGGGATATGTCACACTTGGTGCAGCAGCACTTGTGCCATTATCAGTATCAGGTGCAATGTTCCAGCAGTTCTCACATGGTTTGATCACATGTCTTTTGTTCATGTCATGCGGTGCTATACAGCACATTGCAGGTACAAGGGTCATTGCCGAACTTGGTGGTCTGGGACAGAAGATGCCAAAACTTACAGTTCTAATGCTGTTTGGTTTCATGGCATCACTTGGACTGCCTGGACTTAGTGGATTCATCGCAGAATTCATGATACTCACATTCGCGTACATAACACTTCCAGGATATGTGTTACTCGCATTGCTTGGAATTGTTGTGACTGCAGGTTATCACCTGTGGGCAATACAAAGATCAATGTTTGGAGTACTTAATGATAAACTGGGACATCTCCACGATATTACCAACTACGAAACCCTTTCAATGGGTATTCTGGCACTGCTTGTATTGTACTTTGGATTGAATCCAAGTCCGGTACTGGATATGATGACTACGAACGCCGAACAGATCGTGAGCCTAATGGCTCTGGCGGGGGTGTAAATAATGGAAAATTATATGTTACTGGCACCTGAAATTATATTGGCATTAGTCGGATTGACAATATTGCTTACAGGATTATTCATTGGTACAAACAATAAAAACATACTTGGTTACATCGCAAGTGCGGGTCTTATTGCCGCACTTTGTTTGACCATTAGTAATATTAGTGTGAATGAAACAATGTTCTATGGGACAATAACGATTGACGCATTGTCCCAATTCTTCAAGATCGTATTCATTTCAGTATCTCTGCTTGTGGCCATTGCATCGATTAAATATACTGAAGGAAACAAAAGCACTGATGAGTTCTTCACATTGTTGTTGTTTTCAACAATCGGTATGATGGTGGTTGCATCTGCAAATGACCTTATAACGTTATTTATAGGATTTGAACTTGCAAGTCTTTGCACTTATGCTCTTGCAGGATTTGAGAAAAATAATCCTAAATCAATAGAAGCATCAATGAAGTACTTCATCATCGGTTCACTTTCATCTGCACTGATGTTGTTCGGTATTTCATTTGTCTATGGAATGACAGGTACAACAAGTATACCTGGAATTGCAGAAAATGCAGGTGCTCTTGCAGCAAGTCCGATAGGTTTGATCGCTGTAGTAATGTTGATCGCAGGATTTGGATTTAAGATGGCACTTGTACCATTCCACATGTGGGCACCGGATACATATCAGGGTGCACCAACAGTGGTATCTGCACTGCTCGCAGCAGGTTCTAAGAAGATGGGATTCGTTGCAGCATTCAGGGTTCTTGTAATCGCTCTTGCAGTACTCAGCCCTACCTGGCAGACAGCGTTTGCAGCCTTGGCAATCATCACAATGACACTTGGAAATGTGGTAGCAATATCGCAGACAAGTGTTAAAAGAATGCTTGCATATTCATCAGTTGCACAGGCAGGATACATTGCAATGGCATTTGTTGTAATGACACCAATGGCACTTGCAGGTGGTATCCTTTACACACTGTCACATGCATTCATGAAGACCGGAGCGTTCCTTGTAGTTGCTGTGGTCGGATACATGGTTTTGTCTGATAACAAGAACGCAAAGGATATTGACCATCTTGACAACTTCAAAGGACTTGCCAAGAGAATGCCGATCACGGCATTTGCAATGATGGTGTTCGTATTCGCGCTGTCCGGTATTCCACCAACAGCCGGATACGTTAGCAAGTTCATCTTGTTCTCATCAACCATTGAATCAGGTCTTGTATGGCTTGCTGTAATAGCGATATTGAACAGTGCACTTTCACTGTACTACTATGCTCGTATTGTCAAGTACATGTACTTCTTACCGGCAAGTGGTGGCAAAGTTTCCGAACCACTACCGTATGCAATTGCAATAATTCTTGCACTTGCAGGAGTACTAGTAATAGGAATCTGGCCGGAACCATTCGTCTACTGGGCAATGGAAGCAGCAAAAGTGCTTATGATCTAATGGAGTTGATAAAATATGGCAGATTGTGATCTATGTAGTGTATCTCTTCCGACCCTTAATCCGGTAAAAGTCTTTATGCCAAGGTTTGCTTCTGCATTCCCAAAAGGTACTTGGGTAGGCTTGTGTGATGATTGTCTTAAGAGTGCTCATGAGGTTAATGGAAATACATCCTCACTAAGCAGTTCGAATGGCAATTGTGACCTTTGTGATGCACAAACCGAACTTTATCCTGTGGATATTGAGTTACCATCCTTATGGAAAGGTGGTGTTGAACCTGATGTGTCAAACCTTTGCAAAGGATGTCTTGAAGGGTGCACTGAGGCACAAATTCGGAAAGAGAACGAACCGAAAAGCGAACATCATTAATTGGTCTGTTTACCAGGCCAATCTTTTTTTATTTTTACTTTTACTTTTACTTTTGTTACTTATTATTTGTATATTTTAATATATATTGTTAATAGGAAAAGTTCATATTACAAGCAATGTATTTTTGGATAGGTGAGGAAGATTGAAAAAAGAATTAATGAATATTCTGGCATGTCCAATATGTAAAGGTGATCTTGTACTGAATGTCACCAAAGAGAACGATGAAGAGATTGTGAGCGGAACGATATATTGTTCCAAATGTGATGAGCATTATCCAATCGAAGACGGAATTCCAAACATGCTCCCTCCAGACTTGAGGGAATAAATTAAGCGAGGATGCCTAAATTGCAACAAGTGCACATCAACAGGCTTAGCGTAAACTCCATTGAATTTGATACTGACACTGTTGAGATTCCACTGTCACCGGGCGGTGAGAACAGTTCTGAAATCGTAGTTATTAATTATGGTCCTCCAACACATGTACATTTTTCAATGAGTGAATCGCTTACAGACAATATTACATTTCTTGAAGATAATCCTTATGTGAGGCACGAGGAATACATTCCGGTCATATTACGAATCCCTCCAGGTGGAAGGCTTTTTAATAGCGGGCAGGTACATGTAGCAGTAGGGTATGGTTCTAAAAGAGAAAGTTTCAATATTAAGATCGGTATCTCAGATCCTGATGATGGGATTATGGAGGTAGATGTAGCAGATAATCTGTACAATCCACATGTAGCATCATACGACAACAGTCCATCTAATAGGGAAAATGATTGGAAATTACAGTTTTCTGAAATATCAAACCAACTACTTGGCGGCATTTTAGATTCATTAACACCAAGAGTAGTTTCGTTACTTGGTGTAGCAAGTGTTTTGTTGATAATATTATACTTTATTATGAAAGCAGTAACAGTTAACATTGAGCCGGTAGATTTCAATCAAACATTTCAATTTCCGATCTTTTATGCGGCAACAGTAGTTTCTATTTTATTTACAGCACTGATAGCATATTTGATTATTAAACTTCCAATATTTAAATAAAGCTTTCGAGGTAGTTGATTTCATATGAAATACATTATAGTAACCGGCGGAGTAATGAGTGGACTTGGTAAAGGAATAACAACTGCTTCTACCGGAAGAAACCTGAAAAATAAAGGGCATAAAGTTACAGCCATCAAGATCGATCCCTACATCAATATTGATGCAGGTACAATGAGCCCGTTCCAGCATGGGGAGGTGTATGTGTTAAAAGACGGTGGAGAGGCAGACCTTGACCTTGGTAACTACGAGCGTTTTCTTGATACCGAACTTACCAGGGATCACAACCTGACAACCGGTAAGATATACCAGTCAGTGATCTCAAAGGAACGAAGAGGCGAATATCTTGGAAAAACCGTTCAGATTATTCCACATATTACAAATGAGATTAAGGAACGCATACGAAGAGTCGCCGCAAAAAGTGGTGCAGATATTTGCCTGATCGAAGTCGGCGGTACTGTTGGTGATATTGAGAGTATGCCGTTTTTGGAAGCCGTCAGACAAATGCACAGGGAAGAAACAGAAGATAATATAGCTTTCCTTCATGTGACACTGGTCCCTATAGATGCACAGGGAGACCAGAAAACAAAACCAACCCAGCATTCTGTAAAAGAATTGAGAGAACTTGGTTTGACTCCTGACGTCATTGTTGCCAGATGTGAAGAACCGCTCACTAATGATTCAAAAGCAAAGATCGCGCTGTTCTGTGACGTTGCGGAGAAGGCTGTGGTGAGTGCACATGATGCAAAAGACATCTATGAAGTCCCGCTTTTGATGGAAAAGGAGGGACTCACCGATTATTTGATGGATAAATTGGACCTCAAAACAATGGGTGAAGACACATCATGGAGTGATATGATCACTCGCATGAACAGTATAACAGATGAAGTCAAACTTGCAATTGTTGGAAAATACACCCATCTTGAAGATTCATACATAAGTATTCGTGAATCCATAAAACATGCTTCCATCGAGTGTGGCTGCAATGTTGATACTACCTGGATAAACGCCGAGACAATTGAAGACGACCCCGGTTTATTGAAAAGTCTGTCCGAATACGATGGCATACTTGTTCCGGGAGGTTTTGGTGAACGTGGTATTGAGGGCAAGATACTGGCAATACAGTATGCGCGGGAGAATGATATACCATACCTTGGACTGTGTCTGGGAATGCAACTTGCAGTAATTGAGTTTGCAAGGAATGTCGTTGGTCTGAGTGGTGCTAACAGCACTGAATTTGATGAAAACACTCAATATCCTGTGATCGATATTCTTCCCGAGCAGGAAGGTGTGCTTGACATGGGTGCAACAATGCGGCTTGGTGACTATGATGCGGCGCTTAAGAGCGGCACTATCGCAGAACGAATTTATGGAGCCAGTGATATTGTTGAGCGACACAGGCACAGGTATGAAGTGAACCCGAACTTTATTGACAGGATAGAAGAAAAAGGTGCGGTGTTTTCAGGCAAAAACAAGAACAGGATGGAGATCGTTGAAGTGCCTGAAAATAAGTTCTTTTTTGCATCCCAGTTCCACCCTGAATTCAAGTCCAGACCCGGTCGTCCATCTCCGCCATTCAAGGCACTTGTTGAAGCGATGTTGGAAAAAAGGAATGAGTGTGATTAAGGCTAGTGTCATGTCAACAACACAATGTCGTAGAACAGAAGGAGTTAAGACATATGCAAAAAACGACGCGACCGCGCAAAAGCGCGGCACGTTTCGACACCATGAACGCGAAACACAAAACGGTTTTTAATCGGCGTCATATTTGCAGATATGAGAATTGCATGGTTGGATTTTGGGTCATGGGTTTGGCAGCAGTGGAATCCGCCGCCTGCGGCGGGAACTGATGCTCCGTTTTCTTTAATATAGGTCAATTGCTGTGACTTTCTTTTTAGCATCGGCACCCGCATGTACGCAGCAT
>DQIO01000290.1 GCA_020793555.1 Methanosarcinaceae archaeon
TGATGTGATTCCATCATACGAGGTTGAAGTGTCGGTGAAAACAACAGTCAATGGCTCAGGACCTGCCAGAGGTGTGGCAGTAAAGCCTGCAACAGGTTCGATATCGGAAATGGTTGCTGTTGTAGAATGTGAATCAGTTAAACCATCGTTGTCTGTTACTTTTAAGGTGACTGTGTATGTTCCGTCCTGAACATAGGTGTGATCTGGATTGATTCCGGTTCCACTGTTTCCATCTCCAAAGTCCCAGTCATAGTAATCAATGCTTCCACCAGGGTCAGATGAACCTGAACCGGAACCGTCAAAGGTTACTGATACTCCTTCAGTGTCAGTGTAAGGACCGTTCGGATCTGCAACTGGATCTGCCGCACTCCCCACCCCAACCAGCAACCCAAAAACTAGTGCAACGCACAAAGCATAAACTATAATCTTTACAAGTAAATCATACGATAACTGCGCGGTTCTAGGGATTGTGCCCCCTGTATACATGTGATCAATAATACTATGCCCCCTGTTAAATCTAAACATTTATAGTTCCAATGAATGTACGGCAAAGGTTTAACGGGGATGTATATAAATGTATTTAGTATATAATATAATAATATACATATAATTAATATTCAAATTAATATTATAAATTTAATAAATATACAAACGATTCAGTTTTACCAATTGTAAAATAGACACAAATACATTTTCCAGTTACATTTAGGCACAGGTTCACACTGGTTTTGATGCTCGCTAAATAAATTACTCCCCTATCAACATCTCCAAATACGAAACCCGTATTGAATCCCCCTGTCCAATACCCAGTTTCTCCATAAACGCAAACACGCGCGCCCTGTGAAGTTCCACATCCGATTCCGACTCCACTATAGTCTCAACTTCAATGAACTCTCCAAGCCCATCAACCGAATCAAGACATATTGTAAAGTTTTCGAACTCAAAGACCGCGCGTTTTCCTGACCACTCCCTACTATATTTTCTGCAATTAGTAATGGTGGTGGTCGTTTAAATCGTTGTTTCGCCCATGGTACTATTTGAAAATATATTAATAGAGTATCACTAAATTGAATGGCGGTTGTCAACGATATTAACGACATTTCAATATTTACGTCTAAAAAAAGAATGGTGTCAGATGCTCAATGAGTAATAAATTTGAATCACAATATCAACGTTTATACTAAACCACGTATGAAAGTATCAAAGCCTTTTTTAGCTATATGGGGTTTTAATCCTTTATCAGAGAGTAGTTTCATCAATGGTTTTACATTTTTTACAACAGAACTTCTTTTGTGAGTCATAATAAAGGCTCCCCACTTAGCATCCTGAAATAGTCCATTCTTTTTCAAATTTTTATTGAATATTTCATAAGTATTCAATAATTGTTGAACAGCATGATGAGAGTCTTTCCCCTTTAATTCAACTAAACAAATTGCCTTTTTCGGTTCATTTGACGCATGGTTCAAGTGATAAATTAACAAATCACAAATTGTTTCTCCTGTATCAGAAATCCCCATATATTTATTGAATTGTTGCTTATTTTTATCGGAATCAGTGTTGAAAAAAAGAAATGTTTCATCACTGTTTGGTTTTATTGATACGTTCACCCCACTTTCATTATAACTTGTGCCATGATGAAGGCAATTTGCGAGTAAAAGGTTAAATGGCATCAAATCACCTACAAGTCATAATAGAGATTAGATACATATTCGGATATATTGCCAAATGTATCCCAGTCAACAAAACCATCTTCATCGAGTATATCTTTCACAGAATTGTTGTCAAAAAGATATGTTGATACTTTGTCAGAACCTATGAAACATAAATCATTCTTCAATTTAAACTTCTCTTCTAAATTATTCTTTCCGGCATTTTTGAGTTCACACGCTTTGGTTAAATTTGAAATGTGGTCTACTAAATAAGGACTGTGTGTGGTTGCAATTACATTCAGACCAGAATTTACCATCATAGCCAAAAGTTCCATAATTTTGATTTGAGCTTCAGGATGCAAATTCATTTCAGGTTCATCTATCACAACTAAATCTCTTTCCTCTGCCGCATATCTTAGATAAAGCACTAGTGGAATTAAATCTTTTATACCTGATGAAACGGGTGAAATGTCAAAAACATTTGTATCATTTTTAAGTTTAAATACAATTTCTACAGATTTATCTGGTTTTTCAACCGTTTCAACTCCACCAAGAAGAATATCATTCTCTAATATATTAGCTAATTCCATATATCTCTTGATCTTAGAGTTCTTCTTTGCTAATTCTTTACGGTGAATCTGATTTTTAGAATCAAAAGCACTCGTGATAGTAGAGATCAAACTACTTACCAACACAGATGCACGATATTTATCATCATTTTCATTTGAAGTTATATCTTTTGACATTACATTCTCTTCTTTAGTAATTTGAAATGCAGAGAAAAATTGCACAATACCTGTTCTTTCAGCGGGGAAAAAATAAGTGTCATCGTAATACATCCGATTAATAATCATGAAAATAAAAGAAGAGATATTATGACTAATGAGGTTTCGGGGCATGTCCTGTATTTCTTTACTTGATCTGGTAAACACATATACATAAGGATCATTCTTTTGGGCATACACTTTTAAAAGTGCTTCCCCATCTTCATTTTCGCCTATTGTCCTATCAGCAGAGAATTTATTAATATATGATAAATGATTTTCGCGTTTAAACTCAACATTTATATTTAAATCGTCGAATGAAATCAACTGACTGCCTAAAAATTCCGGCATGTATTTTGGCATAAGACGAGCAATATTCGAGAAATATTCATTGGCATATTTTTCAATGAAACTGTTCATGTCAATTTTTGCATTTCCATTAACTAATACACTTTGGATAGCATCTTCGATAAGATCATAACGTTCAGTTAGTTCACCTTCTGAATATGCACGCGAATAATGATTCCACATATTTGGATGAAACAGACATGCTATCAACGTAGCAGTCCAAGTTTTACCAGTACCATTCGGACCTACAAATATTGTAAGAGGTTTTGTTTCAATTTCACATTCGTCAATAGGTCCAAAATTTTCAATTTTAATTTTCATTTACAAATCCCATTTCCTTATAGAATTTATCAATCACAAGTGATTACATATAATATATTCTTTTTGTTGACGGTAAAAGGCTTTGTGACAATAACATTCACAATAATAATTATTTACTTTTTAAGCATATCAATCAACATCTCCAAATACGAAACCCGTATTGAATCCCCCTGTCCAATCCCCAGTTTCTCCATAAACCCGAACACGCGCGCCCTGTGAAGTTCCACGTCCGATTCCGACTCCACCATAGTCTCAACTTCAATGAACTCTCCAAGCCCATCAACCGAGTCAAGACATATTGTAAAATTTTCGAACTCAAAGACCGCGCGTGTTTTTTTGACAACACCAGATTCTACAAAACCAAGTGAAAGCAGGATATTGCGCATGATCGTAGCATCAACATCTGTTTCGAACTCCTCGCGTGTTTTGGAAACGGCATCAAGTTTCTTGCCTTTGTAGGTAAGAACCGCGCGACCGTTGACTATGCGTATCCGTAGCGCCTCGTCAGTAATTGAAAAATCACGGTGCGGGGCATTATAATAAGTATCACAATGGTGCTCCACACCAATTGCACGCGCGCCCAACCCCGTGATCAGTTCACCTATCCGCTCATGGTCGGCGCGCGCTTTAACTTCTATTTCTATCATCTATGCAGGGATGAACTTGGTACCATAATATATCATACCCCTATCGCTATCCTGTCCGAGTTTTCTGAAAACAGATTTAACTCTCATTCCAATCTTCATTTCTTCGGGTTTGCCTATAATCTGGCTTGTAAGACGTGGCCCCTCATCCAATTTTATAATTGCAAGCGCATAAGGTGTCTGGTGTTCAAACCCTTCGGCTGCCGTATGAATAATGGTATAGGTAACGATTTCCCCCTCACCATTGAACTTGTATGATTCAAGTTCACCATCACGCCTGCATGTAGGGCACAGATTTCGTGGTGGATAGTAATACTCGTCACATTCCTTACAATGTGTCCCGATCAGATTGTACCTGTTAACCTGTTTTCTCCAGAATCTTGGAACTGACATTTGTATCACCTGTTCCTCGAAAGAATGTGTATAACAGCCGTTGCACCGGATCCGCCCACATTATGGGTCATCCCGATCTCTGCACCGTCAACCTGCCGTTTACCTGCCTCGCCGCGCAATTGCTGTGTGATCTCCACAGCCTGCTTGATACCTGTCGCACCTACCGGATGTCCGCATGCTTTCAGCCCACCTGAAGTATTAACAGGAATCCGTCCGCCAATCGCAGTCTCTCCTTCCGCTGTCACCTTGCCGCCTTCACCTTTCTTTGCAAATCCAAGGTCTTCGATAGCACATATCTCAGCAATTGTAAAGCAATCATGTACCTCAACAAGATCAATATCTGAGGGTGTAAGTTTTGCCATCTCATATGCTTTTTTCGCTGCACTAACAGTGGCATCAAGTGTAGTGATGTCACGACGGTCATGCAATGCTATTGTATCGCTTGCCTGTGCACTCGCTTTTATATAAATCGGAGTATCCGTATATTCATGTGCGATCTCCGCAGGTGCCAGAACAAGTGCTGAAGCACCGTCACTTATCGGAGAACAATCAAAAATGTGTAATGGGTCAGCCACCATAACAGATCTCAATACCGCTTCCACACTAATTTTGTTCTTGTACTGGGCAATAGGGTTCATTGAACCGTTAAAGTGATTCTTGACAGCGACCTCTGCGAGTTGCTCGCTTGTGGTCCCGTACTTATGCATATGCAACTGCGCGATCATTGCATACAAGCCTGGGAACGTCGCACCCATGATGCCTTCCCATTCACGATCAGCCGCTGCAGCCAGGGCAGTTGATGCGCTTGATGAAGATATATCTGTCATCTTCTCAACACCTGCCGCGACAACGATATCCTCATGTCCTGATGCAACCGCCAGCATGCCCTGACGAAGTGCCAATCCACCGGAAGCACATGCCGCCTCGACACGTGTTGCCGGTACATGAAGGTTTCTTGCAAGTCCTGAATAATCAGCGATCAATGCACCCACATGTTCCTGGTCAACGAATTGACCACTGCTCATGTTCCCGACATACATATTGCTGATCTCCTCTCCTGCAACACCTGCGTCTTTGAGTGCTCCGACACCTGCTTCCACAAAAATGTTCCTAAATGAGCGATCCCACATCTCACCAAAATTTGTGTTCTTTACTCCAATAATTGCTACGTCTCTCATGATTAACACCTTATGCGAGCCTTATTTTTCCTTTATGCTTAGCGTACATTGCATAGTCCATGTATATCGGATCTTTCAACAGGTCTTCCACACTTGGAGCACCATTTCTGATCTCCTCAATCCTGTCCGTTACCGTGATGCTGAAAGCATCACCACCCGCACCTGATCCAAAGGCAGTGGCAAATATCCTGTCACCGGGCTGTGCCATATCGAGTGTTGCTGCAATTCCCATCATGCATGAACCGGAATATGTGTTTCCAAGTCTTGGCACTACCAATCCGGGTGTAATCTGTTCTTTGCTGAATCCCAGCATCTTTGCAACACGCGTTGGGAATTTTCCGTTTGGCTGGTGGAAAACCGCGTAATCGTAATCAGCAGGTTTTGTATCGATCTTTTCCATAAGCCCGTTCGCAGCACTTGTCACATGTTTGAAATAACCGGGTTCACCTGTGAACCGACCACCGTGTTCGGGATACGGCATGCCTTCACGTCTCCAAAAATCAGGAATATCTGTTGTAAATGAATATGTATCCTCAATGATCGCTGCAAGTTCGGATTTTTTGTTACCTATAAGATATGCAACCCCGCCGGCTGCCGCAGTATATTCAAGTGCATCCCCGGGTGCCCCCTGTGAAACATCTGCGCCTATTGCAAGACCGAGATCGATCATGCCTGAGCCCACAAGACCCATGCATGCCTGAATTGCTGCAGTACCTGCCTTACATGCGAATTCAAAATCCGCAGCAGTCATTACAGGAGTGGCACCAACAGCCTCGGCAACGATCGTACTTGTGGGTTTTACAGCATAAGGATGACTCTCTGATCCCGTGTACACTGCACCGATACGCTGCGCATCAGTGTCACTTCGAATAATCGCAGACCTTGCGGCTTCCACTGCTATGGTTGCTGTATCCTCATCAAGGTCAGGTACTGATTTTTCGTTAACCATCAGACCTGCTATGAGAATGTCTGCATCATCGCCCCAAACACGGGCGATGTCTTCTACCTTTATTCTGTATCTTGGAATATAGGCGCCGTATGATACAATACCAACATTCATTTTCTTCACCTATTAATTTATTACTTTCACGGATTATTCAATTGAATTGTATTTACTGTATTTTTTCAGATTATCTATCAATGTATCAAGGTTCATCGTAGTCGCAAGAAGCGGGATCCGATCGATCTCTGCCAACTTTTTGGCCATAGGGTCAACTTCCCCGCCGTGCAGTCCGTGAATTATAACAGCACCAGGTTTTAGGTTTGTTACACGGATTGCCACCATCGGGGATTTTCCTGAGGACACTCTTGTAAAGATCATTGCACGTTCTGTGCTCCAGCCGTAGAGGTTCTGGAACTCGTGCGATGAGAGTTCAGTGATTGCTTTTTTACTATCGATTACCGTAAAACCGTACAATGGTTTCTCAATTCCCTTATATACGGTATCAGCCTTGATCAAAGTTGACAATTTTGCGATCTGTATCGGATATGTGTATTCGTATGTGGTGTATATGGCTTTTGATGTGGTTTCAGTATAAATCATACCTTCGTATGCATGTATCTTTTGACCGCCACGCTCGGAATCGATATCCAATAAGGCTTTAACGATCTTGCTTACAATCATTGTGCCAGGTGATTTTCGTCTACCGCTTTCGTAATCACTTATAACAGATGGTGATACGGCCAGATAACTGGAGAGGTCGCTTTGCGCAATCTCAAAGTTCAACCTCCATTTTTTCAGTGCTTCGCCTGGTTTTTCAGACAGCGTTATCTCGCCTGCCATTTTTTCAGACAATCGCTGGCGAGTACTGTCATGCGACTCGTTACCTGTCATGCGACTCGTTACCTGTCATGTTACATTTAACATATACGTGAGATTTGCATATATATTTAACGAATTCGAGTTCGTTCATTGCCGAAATACATTTCTGTTTTAATTTTTGTAGAATATTCAATCTTTTATAATATGTCTGCTATTAACAGTAAAATATGTTTCGACAAAATGATGAAATAAACATGAATGTTTCCGAACTACTCATGTATTTCCGATGTCCCAGACAGGTGTATTACTTGTATCGGGGGCACGAACTCATGCCTGACATCTCATCACGATATATTGAAAGTTTGCTCATAAAAGAACTTGCTTTTGCCTATCCTGATATTGTAAACGCGTGTTCGTCAAACGACGTGGACGTGGTAGAGGGTGTGGTAGAGAACCTTGAAACCGAACTTTGTCGTATTTGTGACAATATTGAACTTATCCACCCGGGTGAACTCGAAGGTGCATCACCTGAACTGATGAAAGATGCAAGGTCTGCGGTTTCTGAATGTGTCAAAGAGATTGGTACTAATCTGATGTCTGCAATCTCGGAGCACGGAAAAAATGAATTACTCAGTTGTATCGATCCTGTAAAAACTGACCCTATACTGTATTCCGAGCGCATTGGATTGTCAGGTATGCCTTCCAAACTTGTCTGTCATGCCGAAAATGTTGTCCCATCGGTCATTAAAACCGGAAAATATCCCGAAAACGGTGTATGGAACAATGATCGGTTGCAAATTGCCGCACTTGCAATGCTTGTTGAAGAGGAGTACGGCAAGACCGTTAAATATGGTTTTGTGGAATATGCAAAATACGGCATTGTCAGAAAAGTGATTATTCGGGCTAATGACAGGCGGCAGATATTGAAGATCGGAAATCGTGTTAAAAAGATCAAGGACGGTACAATGCCTGATAAGAAGGAGAGTACGCTTTGTGAGCATTGCAATTATTCGGAAATGTGCAATAAGTGTAGCACGAAAGTGTCGCTTGCATCCAGATTTTTTTGAAAATTGGCACGTAGGTTTAATCGAAAAATTTTAAACACATTGCATCCAATCTGTATTTATACTTATATCCTGGAGATGAGAACGTGTACGTCAAGTTTTTTCGTTGTTTTGGATGCGATGCAACGTATCTGCCAGAAGAAGTGGAATCGCTTCAAATAATGCGATGTGAAAAATGTGGCTCTGCGCTTGATGCCGAATATGATTACGAGTCCATCAAAAAAGAGATAATATCCGACAGTTTCAGGCGTGACACACCGACTCATTGGAAATACTGGCCTTTCCTGCCGGTATCTGATCTGTCATCCCTTGTTACTTTGGGGGAAGGTGCAACACCACTACTTGAGCACCCTGCAATTACCCAAACGATTGGAGCAGCAGATTTGTATTTCAAGTACGAGGCACAAAACCCAACCGGTTCTTTCAAGGACCGCGGATCGTCCCTTGAAATTACAAAGGCTCTTGAACTTGGAAAAAATAAGGTGGTTGTGGCATCCACAGGCAATATGGGCTCTTCAATAGCAGCGTATGCGGCTTTTTCAAACATGGAATGTGTTGTTTTTGTTGCAGATGTCGCGGCTGATGTAAAAGTTGCACAGATGAGGGCACATGGTGCTGATGTGCGCATGGTTGATGACGATTATTGCATTGCCATGAATGAAGCGGAGAATTACGTTCGTAATAATAATGATTCGTTCCTGACAGGAGATTATCCATGGAGATGTGAAGGTACGAAAACGGTTGGATTTGAGATACTGGATCAGTTGTATTGGAAAGTGCCTGATTATGTGATAGCACCGATCGGGAACGGTACACTGCTATGGAGTTTGTATGAGGCGTTCCGGGACATGGTTGGTGTCGGTATGACAGAGCGCATTCCGCGTATAATCGGAGTTCAGGCGGAGGGGTGCAATTGTGTTGTACAGGCGTGGGAAGACAGTACACAGTCGATCGAACCTATCGATGACCCAATAACCGTTGCAACTGCGATCGCCTGCGGAGACCCCATTGATGGTCTCGCTGCACTTAAGGCGATGAGGGAATCGGATGGTCTGGGTGTCAGTGTCAATGATGATGAGATCCTTGCAGCAAGGAATGAACTTGCAAGACATGGGATACTTGTTGAGCCAAGCGGTGCAGTTTCGTATGCAGGTGCACTTAAGGTAAAAGATGAGCTCGTCGAGCAGACGGCTGTGTGTATTGCGACGGGGCATGGGTTAAAGGATATGCAGGGGTTTTGAGTTTAGACGAATTATGTGATATGCGTATTTGCTTGTTATCAGTTACGTTTAAATAATTTTGAAATAAAGATGATGTTATGCCAGAAATTGATTTTGAAAGAAGAATATTTGATGAACTTGTGCATATCAAGGCTGAGTTAAGTGAAATTAAAGAGCATATGGTAGATGTCGACACATTTCTCACTGAAGATGAAAGGCATATTGTAAAAGAAAGTTTTGAACACGAAAATGAGGGGAAATTGATCTCACTTTCGGATTTTAAAAAAGAGATTGGCTTATAGTATGTTCGTAATTCTTCTTGATCTTCCGGCACAGAAGTTTTTAAGAAAAATTGATAAAAAGATCGCTTCCCGAATAGTGGAATCGATCGAGAAACTTGCCGAGGAACCTATCCGTCATGATTCGAAGAGAATTATGGGAAGTAAAGAAAATTTGTTTAGAATCAGAGTAGGAAAATTCCGTGTGCTTTATAGAGTTGATTATGAAAATAGCCATATTGTTATTACAAAAATCGATTCAAGAGAGCACATTTATAATTAACTCATTAGCACTGCAAATTTTATGTTAACCGATCGACTATTTTGATGTTAATGCTCGAATGGCATTCAAGAGGCCACCAAAACCCTATTTAAGTATGCCACTATTCTGCCTGCCATGTCAAAACCTGTTTATCTTGGAGAAATGCTCCTGCACTGGTGCAAGTCCTGCAATGTTCCTGTACTTGGTAAAAAATGCGATTGCGGTGCGAAGACAAAGAAAGTGACCGTTACCCCGCCGGGTGATATTCGTCCGGCTTTTGAGTATGATATCAAACATATCAATTCGTTATCTGTGGAGCAATTCAATGTTCCTCTCATTTCACCGGAACGTTTGGTCGTGATGAACAAAGCTCCTTATGATGACAGGATGGAAGAGATTATCGTTGACGGCGAGGTTGTTGCAAGTATCAGGTTCGAGATCGATGGGTTAAGATGGGTACTTCTTACAAGGGCTGGCGGAGCACGGCGCATTTTTGACAAGGCGGACAAAAAAGCGATGCGAAACTGGGTTGAGATCGATAAGGATGCCATTAGTTTTATCGTGAAAGGCGCAAATGTACTGGCACCCGGAATATCGGATGCCGACCCAGATATTAAGGAAGGCGACGAGGTTGTTGTGCTTACTCCCGATGGCGAAGCTGTGGCTGCCGGACGCGCACGGATGGATGGTGCGACAATGCTCAAACGCGAGCGAGGTATGGCTGTCAAGTGTCGCTGGAGTGAGGCGGCTTGTGATGTTGATATTCCGGAAGGCGGACAGATATGGGACGATGCGGTGGCTGCAAATTCCGCTATTCTGGATGGGTTCATTGAACGGTCACACAAGTTCATCAGGAATGTCGCGGAAACTACCAATCGACCTGTGACGGTTTCATATTCGGGTGGTAAGGACAGTCTTGCAACACTCCAACTTGTGAGCGAGTGTATGGATGATTATGAATTGATGTTCGCAGATACCGGACTTGAGTTTCCTGAAACGGTTGAGAATGTGGAGGTTGCTGCCAAAAGATATGGTCACCCCCTGCATACGATCAGTGTGGGAGATGCGTTCTGGGAATCTGTGGATGATTTTGGACCACCGAGCGTTGAAGTTCGATGGTGCTGTAAGGTTTGTAAACTCGGTCCTATTACGCAACTTATTGAGGATAATTACGATAACGGATGCCTGACCTACATTGGTCAGCGCAAGTATGAATCCACTGCACGGGCTAAGAGTGAGCGGGTGTGGAAGAATCCCTGGGTTGGGAACCAGGTCGGTGCGGCACCGATTCAGGACTGGACTGCGCTGCATGTCTGGTTGTACATTTTCAGGACAAATGCACCTTATAATCCGCTCTATGAGCAGGGTTTTGACAGGATAGGGTGCTGGCTTTGTCCTTCCTCGTCACTTTCGGATATTGTACTACTCAAAGAGACTCATCCCGAGATGGAGAAACGGCTTACTGACTACCTGTACGGATATGCCGAACGCATGGGATTATCAAAAGCGTGGGTAGAACACGGGTTCTGGCGCTGGCAGACACTGCCGTCACACATTGCAGCCATTGCGGAGAAAAAAGGCATCAATATTATCCCGAAAAGCGAGGGCAAGGATGTGCTGACTTTCACGATGACATCGGGATACCAGCCATGTAAGGCTGGTGGCATGTCGGCAGAAGGTGGTTTCGGTACTGCGATAGACCTTGCGCGTCTTGAAGATACACAAATGCTGCGCGCTGTCGGTGATGTGTCGTATATGGCCGGTGTGGTCTCTGTTCTGAATGGAGAAGACCGCACGCAGGTGTTTGCATCTGGAAATGTGACTGCTCGGAGCGATACGGAAAAGAAAGCGCGCAGGTTGATGCACAGGGTGGAACTGTCCATCCGGCGCGCCCTCAAGTGTCGTGGGTGTGGGGTCTGTGTTGGAAACTGTCCGAATAATGTAATTGTTATTGAGGATGGGGTTGCTGTTATTGGGGACGGGTGTGTTCATTGCGGGAAGTGCATTGAGGTCTGTCCGGTTGTGAAATTCGGGTAGGGCAAAGGCTCTTCTTTTTTTTTGTAGAGTTAAGTTCACATGATAACGTGGTAAAATCCAGATGTACAATTTTACTCACTAATATTTCTCTTGAGCCATATCCTGAACACATTGTCGATTATTCCATATACTCCATCTTTTGACTTTTCAATTGTCATGGTATTTTGGAGATCACTCATTGATGATGTGAGGGATGATGCAGGTGTTTGCATATCTTTTGCGATATGGCTTAACCGTCTGAATTTTTCTTTGGATAGGTGTTTTAGTACTTTTTTTTGCTGTTCACTGAATTTGTCAATGTAGCGGGATTCAAACTCACTGTCAAACTCAGCAAGCATAGCACAAAAACTTGCATCAACATCAGCACTCTCAATTTTATTTTTATTTTCCAGTACTGTGTCCTGATATACCATGAATCCAAGCTTTTGAAAATAAAATGGAAAGCCGCCCGTGATTGTATATATATTGTCCAGTGCCTGATCGGATATTTGTATATTTTGTATCCCAAGACGTTGTCTTATATATTTTCCAACATATTCTTCCTTTATCGGTTCAAGCTGCATTTTGGCAGCCATCAGGTAAAGTGGTGAATCTGGTTTCAAAAACACATCGTGTAAGAGTGATATCGATGAACCGGAAAAAATGTAGCGAACATTTGGTTGGCTGTCCATTCGACTTTTTAGCACACTAAATATGCTACCATCGAATTTACGTAGTTCTTGAAATTCATCAAAACAGAGTATAATTGGCAGTTGTTTTTCTTTAGAAAAATGATCTATAAATTCGAATGTTTCTGCTATTAAGTCCTGTTCATTGAGTTCATCATCACGAAATTTGAGGTACATGCCACCAACATGTTCGATACTGCCGCCAATTTCAGAAAGTGAACCATATGCAGCCGTCATTTTTCCTTTGAATATCTGAGCAAATTTTTTGGATATGCCTTTCATTTTATGTTTTTCTTCATACGCCTCTAATAGCAGTTTGGTAGTTATCCTGAAAAAATCACTTATGCTTACCATTTCCCTGCAGTTTATAAGTGCAAAGATAACATCATCCTTTACACTTAATTTGAGGTTTCGAAGAAGTGATGTTTTACCAATTCGGCGTGGACCAATTATCACATTGTTTTGTGCTAACGTTAAAACATCGATTTTAATTTTTTCAATCTCTTCAGTTCTGCCTATAAAAAAAGGAGGTTCTACTTCGCCACCAACCATGAAGATCTTTTGTATCATAGTTTATAGTTGAAATCGACTATATTTAAAATTGACTACTAATTTAATCGTTGAAACACAATATATCCATATTTGACGATAGGATAAACGACTGATTGTTATCGGAAACAGGTGCGTTCATTGCGGGAAGTGTATTGAGGTCTGTCCGGTTGTGATATTTGGGTAGGGTGGAAGCTTTCTTTTTTTTGTGGATTGAACTAAAAACGATGCGGTAAACGATGCAGGCGGCGCAGTGTGACAGGAAGGGAGTAGTTCACAATTACACATACATGATATTCATAGCTTCATTCTCTTTTTGTTTTTGCTCTCTTATCATTTGCCACATCTTTTCTTGTTTCTTTCGTATCATAATATTTCTTGGTTCATTGTCTATATCATATTGTTCCCGCTTGCTTGGGTCTGATAATACTGAATAAGCCTCTGCGATTTCTTTAAACATTTCTTCAGCTTCCGGTAACTTGTTTTTGTCGGGATGATGTAGCATAACCAGCCTGCGGTAAGCGGACTTAATATCTTTTTGGGATGCTCTCTTATCAACTTCCAATATTTCGTAATATATTTTTTTAGCCATGGGTTATTGGTATTGCTTTGTTATTGTTCCGGACTCAAAATAATTCAAAACACGCGGTGATACATTCTGATGCACAGATTGTGCGGGATTCTATATCTGTTATAGCTAACAGATATTTTCATGTTCTTTAATTTATCTCTAACCTTTAATATACTTAACATATCAGCAAAAAAATCAGGCGTAATCTTTGTTCTGGATGAGGGAGGCGTGTAGGTTGATGCACAGGGTTGAATTATCCATTCGGCACGCACTCAAGTGTCGTGGGTGCGGTGTATGCGTTGAGAAGTGTCCGAATAATGTGATCGCTATTGAGTATGGGGTGGCTGTTATCGGGAACGGGTGTGTCCACTGCGGGCAATGTATAGAGGTCTGTCCGGTTGTGAAGTTTGGGTAGAGCGAAAGCTCTTTTTTGATTTGTTGATTGAACTAAAAACAATGCGACAAACGCCGCAGGCGGCGGATTCCGCCATGAAAGAATATATGGGCGCATACAAGTTGTTTATGTTTGCCTCATGCGTACAACCAGTTACATTTTGTAACCGGTTCACTGCTTCCAATTTTTTGTCGGTGACAATTTGTCACCGACTCATTCCCTTCCTTTTTCAATGTCTTCTAAAACCTTTTGAATAAATGGCTTTGTTTCAGGAATATCAACATTCACTGTTTGCCAAACAGTTTGCAGATTTACTCCAAAATAATCATGAATTAGAACATCTCGCATTCCTGCGATTTCTCTCCATTGGACATCCGGATATTTGTCCCGAATATCAGTCGGAATATGTTTTGCGGCTTCCCCTATAATTTCTATGGCTCTTATGACTGCATAAGCAGTCTTTTTGTCACTGATAAAATCATCAAATATCATTCCGTCAACAAAACTTTCTGCTTCATCCATAGCATCTATAATGTCTTCCAAATAATCCAAAAAATCTCTTTCTTCAGACATAAACAACCTCTTTTAGTATCCGCTTGCCAATTCGAGGTTTTAATGCATTCTTCATTACAAGATCGACTTCAACTCCCAAAAGATCGGAAAGATA